>JBAVRE010000001.1:0-12882 GCA_049694695.1 Steroidobacteraceae bacterium
CTTTCCATTGCGCATGGCTGTCGCACCTGCAACAAACAGAACGTGCCGGGTGCGCTGGCGGCTGGCTTTTCCCAGGCGCAGATCGATGCCCTGCGCGGCGGCCAGCTGGCACTATTTACGCCCGCGGAGCGTACGGTGATCGCTTATGCCGAGCAGGTGGCGCTGACCAACATGGAGGGCGCCATGTCGGCGCACCTCTTCCAGGAACTGCGAGAGCACTTCAGCGAGGCAGAGATCCTGGAGCTGGGCGTAGCGATGGCCGTGATATCCGGCATGGCGAAACTTTCCTTTGTGCTGAACGTGGTCGAGCGCGAGAATTACTGTCCGTTCGCCAGCGCGGCCGCCTGAACTGCCGCCCACCACAAAAACCGGACAGACTGCTTGTTTTCCCGTACGCCCATGCTAGTGTGACGCGCGTCCGACTGACACCAGAGGCACGCATGGCCAGATCCGCAAAGACACGGTTACGCGGCAAGAGCGCTCGCCGCGCTTTGAAGCCGACGCCAACGTCCAAGAGCAAGCGGGCACCGACGCCGCGGCCGGTGCAAGCGACCCGCCGCAAGGTCGTGCGCAAGGTAGCGCGCAAAGTCACGGTGCACGAAGACCTGGCGCAACTGCGCATCCATGTGACGACTATGGGCGATCTGCTGCTGAGTGCGGCCGATCGCTACCCCGACACGCTTGCGTTGGTGTTTCCGGATCAGAGCTATACCTATGCCGAGCTGGCGCGCCGCGCCCTGCGCCGTGCCCGCAGCCTGCAGGCACTCGGGGTAAGGCCGCGCGACCATGTCGGCATCCTGATGCACACCTGCGCTGAGTTTGTCGAACTGTTCTTTGCGATCGCCCTGTGCGGCGGCGTCATTGTGCCGGTCAACGCGCGCTACAAATCGAGTGAACTCGCCTACGTAATCGAGAACGGCGATCTGGCCACCCTGCTCACCACCGACTCGATCACCGACCAGGTAGATTTTGTCGAGCGGCTCAACGGCGCCCTGCCCGATCTCGGGAGCCAGCGCGATCCGCTGGCGTTACGGCTGTCGGCGGCGCCGCGGTTGCGCAACATCGTGGTGCTGGGCAAGGGCAAACCGCCGGGCTGTGTCTCCGCGCAGACCTTTGAACAGGCCGGGGCCGCGATTCCCGAGCGCAAGGTACACCTCGCGCGCCTCGGCGTGCGGGTGCGCGACGTCGGCCTGATGCTATACACCTCCGGCACGACGGCCAACCCCAAGGGCTGCCTGATCACGCACGAAGCGCAGGTGCGCAATTCAATTGCGCTCGGCCGGCACCGCTATCAGCTGACTCACAGCGACAAATTCTGGTCGCCACTGCCCATGTTCCATATCGCCTCGGTACTGCCGATGCTGGCGATCTTCGACGTCGGTGGCACTTACCTGACCATGGGGCACTTCGACGCCGGCGTGGCACTGAAGATGCTCGAAAAATACAAGGTGACTGCGACCTATCCGTGTTTTGTCACGCTGATGCAGGGTCTGATCTATCACCCCAACTTCGCGAAGACCGATCTGTCGCGCATACGCCTGATGAATTCAAATTTTGCGGTCCAGCCGCCCGGAGTTGCCGAGCCGATCATGAAGGCGATGCCGAAGGCAGTGCAGGTCGGCAGTTTCGGCATGACCGAAGCGGCCGGCACCGTCTGCACCGGGTCGCCGGACGATCCGGAACAGCAGCGCATCACGCGTCTGGGCAAGCCGCTGCCGGGAATGGAGCTGCGCATCATTGATCCCGAGACTGGCGTCGACGTGCCTACCGGACAACGCGGCGAGGTATTGGTGCGTGGCTACTCTACGCTCGAGGGCTATTACAAGGATCCCGAGAAAACTGCGCAGGCGCTCGACCGCGAGGGCTGGTTCCATACCGGCGACATTGGCGCGCTCGATGAGCACGGCACCATCATGTTCTACGGTCGCTTCAAGGACATGCTCAAGGTCGGCGGCGAAAATGTTGCCGCGGCCGAGATTGAGGCGTTGCTCGCCCGCCATCCGGCCGTGAAGCTCGCACAGGTGGTCGGCATACCCGATGCCAAGTATTCAGAAGTGCCGGCCGCATTCGTCGAACTCAAGCCCGAGGCCAGGGTCACAGAAAAGGAGCTGATCGAATTCTGCAAGCGGGAGATCTCCGGCTTCAAGGTGCCGCGCGTGGTGCGCATGGTGACCGAATGGCCGATGTCGTCCAGCAAGATCCAGAAATTCCGTCTGCGCACCGCACTGGTTGAGGAACTCGGCCTCGCCTGAGGCGTGGCTACCAAGAAAACGGGGACTTACACATGGCAGTCAACTTCAAAGCCGAATGGCCGATGAACCTCGGCGCTCCGGGAGATTCCCTGGAGGCGAAACAGCCCAATATCGACAACGGCATCGACGTGCCCGATCCGTCCCGCTATTACTCCGCCGACTACATGCGCAAGGAATGGGAGCTGATGTGGCCACGGGTCTGGTTGCTGGCCGGCGTCACGCCCGACATCCCGGAGGACGGCGATTACACAGTGTTCGAGCTCGGCCACGAGGAATTCATCGTGGTGCGCCAGGCCGACCACTCGATCAAGGCGTTCTACAATGCCTGCCCTCACCGCGGCAACCGCGTATGTCTCAATGAGCGCGGCAGCGTGCCGCGCTTCACCTGCGCCTTTCATGGCTGGCAGTTCAGTTGCGCCGGCAAGCTCGAGAAGATCACGGATGAAGCCACCTACGATCGCCGGCTGATCGCGCACCGCCCCGGGCTGCGCGAGGTACGCTGCGATTCGATTGGTGGCCTGATCTTCATCAACATGGACGGCAAGGCACCGGCGCTGCGCGAGTGGATCGGCCTGCCGCCCGGTTACATCGAGAATTACGAGATCGAGGCCATGCACGTGGTGCGCCATGTGCGCAGCGAGTGGCGTGCCAACTGGAAGACCGGCGTGGATGCGTTTTACGAGACCTATCACCTGCCGCATATCCATCCGCAGACCCAGGGCGTGATGGAGGATTTCAGCCAGTACGATCTTTACCCCAACGGCTTCAGCCGCATGATCGTGCCGATCGGCGTCAAGTCCCACCGCGTTGCCGACCAGAACAGTGTCGACCCCTACCAGCAGTACATGATGCAGGAGGCCGGGATCGATCCCGCCACTTTCAAGGGCTCGGCCCACGAGGTACGCGTGGCAATCCAGAAGGCGAAGCGCGAGCGCGGCAAACGCTTCGGCCTCAAGTATTACGACAGGCTCAGCGACGGGCAGCTCACCGACAGCTGGGCCACGGGCTATTTCCCCAACGTGCAGATCGGCATGCATCCGGAAGGCGTGTTCATCATGCGCTTCCTGCCCCACCCGACCGACCCGGAACGTTTCTTCTATGACAACATGACGATGTTCCGCTATATCCCGGATCCCAGCTGCACAGTCCCTGGCTGGATGGGCTTGCCCAAGGGAATGGATGTCTCCGGGGCCACGCGGCCCGACATCGAGCACATTCCGGCCGACGTCAAGCCCGATCTCGGCGAAGTCCTCAACCAGGACATCGAGCTGGTTGCAGCCGTGCAGCGTGGTTCGAAATCGCGAGGCTTCCGCGGCCCACTGTGGTCAGAGCAGGAACAACGGGTGCGCCATTTCCATCGCGAGCTGGATCGCTACATACCGCCGCAGGTTCGGCATGACTGAGGCGAGCAGCATCGTTCGGTACGAGGAGCGCGGCCAGGTCGCGTTGATCACCCTCAACCGGCCTGAAGCCCTGAACGCCTTCGGCGAGGGAATGGGGCGCGATATTCTCGCAGCCCTCGACCGGGCCGGGCGCACCGCCAGCGTGCGCGCGCTGGTACTCACGGGGGCGGGCCGCGGGTTCAGCGCCGGTGCCGAGCTGAAGGGTCAGTTCCCTACGGTGGGCACCATGCTGACGCGGCTCGAGGAAGAATACAGTCCTGGCATCCATGCCCTTGCCTCGCTGCCGAAGCCCGTTATCGCTGCGGTCAACGGTTTTGCCTCCGGCATCGGCGCCTCGTTTGCGCTGGCCTGCGATATGTTGCTGATCGGCGAGCAGGCTTTCCTGCAGATTCCCTTCGCCCGTATCGGCCTGGTGCCGGATGGCGGCATGTGCTGGCAGCTGGCCACTCGTCTCGGGCCACGAGTCGCCTTCGAGTTGGCCTGCTCGGGCGAGCGCATTGCGGCGCCGCGCTGCGTGGAACTCGGGCTGGCCAATCGCGCGGTAGCGGATGAGCGACTGGTGGAAGAAGCCGTGGCGCTGGCCGAAAAGCTGGCGCAGGGCGCGCCGCTGGCACTGGCCGCCACCAAGCGCCTGTTGAGGCGGGCGCCAGAGATTGGACTGAATGCCACGCTGCGCGAGGAGACCCTGGAACAGGCGCGCTGCCTGCTCAGCGAGGACTTCAGTGAAGGTGTGGCTTCATTTCTCGGGAAGCGCGCCCCACGGTTCACCGGTCGGTAGGCCACCCCGACGCTGCAGATCGTCACTGCGGGCTGGCTAGACCCGCTCGAAGACGGCGGCTATGCCCTGCCCACCGCCTATGCACATGGTCACCAGCGCATAACGCCCGCCAATGCGCTGAAGTTCGTAGAGTGCCTTGGTGGTGATGATCGCACCGGTCGCGCCGACCGGATGGCCCAGGGAAATTCCGGAGCCATTGGGATTCACCTTCGCCGGGTCGAAATGCAGTTCCTGCGCGACGGCGCAGGCCTGCGCTGCAAAGGCCTCGTTCGATTCGATCACGTCGAGATCCTCCACCTTCAGACCAGCGCGCTCCAGTGCCAGCCTGCTCGCCGGCACCGGGCCGATGCCCATGTAGGCCGGCTCCACACCTGCGCTCCCATAGGCAACCAGCCGCGCCAGTGGTTTGAGGTTCAGTGCCTTGACCTTGGCCGCCGAGGCGAGCAAGACCGCGCTGGCGCCATCATTGATGCCCGAGGCATTGCCAGCAGTAACCACGCCATCGGGCTTGAAGGCCGGTTTGAGCTTTGCGAGGCTCTCCAGTGTGGCATCCATGCGGACGTGTTCGTCAGTCTCGAACACTACCGTAGCCTTGCGGCTCTTGATCTCCACCGGAACAATCTGGCTCCTGAATCGCCCCTCGGCAATGGCACGTGCCGCCCGCTGCTGGCTCTGCAAGGCCAGTTGGTCCTGCATCTCGCGCGAGATCTTATAGCGCGCCGCCACGTTCTCCGCAGTGATGCCCATGTGAATGGCCTGAAATGGGTCATGCAACGCGCTCATCATGTAGTCGAGCACTTCCGCGTTGCCCATGCGTGCGCCCCAGCGCTGCGACGGCAGCAGATAGGCACCACGGCTCATCGACTCGGCGCCTGCGCCAATCGCCAGTTCGGCATCACCCAGCATGATCGCCTGGGCCGCGCATATAATGGCCTGCAGTCCGGAACCACACAGGCGGTTGACATTGAAGGCGCCGGCTTCCTTGCGAACCCCGGCATCGATCGCGGCGATGCGGCTGAGGTAAGCGTCGCGCGGTTCGGTTGGGATGACGTTGCCCATGACGACGCTATCCACATGTTCGGCGCCAACTCCGCAACGCGCCAGGACAGTGCGAACAACCTCGGTGGCCAGGGCGGTCAGAGCGACTTCCTTGAGCGAGCCGCCGAAAGATCCTATGGCGGTGCGCACTGCATTGACTACAAACACTTCACGTTGAGGCATCGCGCTATCCTTTAATTTGGTTACTGGCCCGCTGATCAGGCAACTTTCAGCCCGGGTGGAACTTCGGCACGGTGATCGACTCGGACCAGTCGTCGAACACGACCTGCAGGCTCATGCCGACTCGCAAGTCGCCGGGCGAGCAGCCGATGACGTTGCTCATCATCATCGGCCCCTCCTCCAGGCTGACCAGCGCGACGACGTAGGGCACCTCGGCCGCATAGGCCTGCGAGACGGCACGATGCACAATGGTGTAGCTGGCGAGCGTGCCGCGCCCGCTGGCACGTACCCATCGCACTTTGCTGCCCGAGCAATGCGTGCAGAACGCACGCGGATAAAACTGCGCCGCGCCGCAGTCCGCGCAGCGCTGAATCAGCAACTCATGGCGTTTGCATCCGGCCCAGTACTCGGCGGTCTCCGGCGTGATCTGCGGCAGGTGCTTGCGCGGCGCTTCGCTCATCAGGAACTCTCGCGACCCAGGATCAGGGTGCAATGGCTGGACATGATGCCGCCTTGTGCATGGACGAGCGCCAGGTTCGCTTTGTCCAGCTGCCGCTCGCCAGCCTGGCCACGCAACTGCAGCACCGCTTCGGTGAGCGCGAACATCGAGCCCGGGTTACCCGGATGGCAATGTGACAACAGACCGCCGTGGGTATTGACCGGGAAACTGCCGCCCGGCTGAGTCACTCCGCTCGCGACGAAGGCACCGCCCTCGCCTTTGGCACAAAAACCGAGATCTTCGAGCTCGATGAGCACCACCGGCGTGAAGCAATCGTAAAGCTCGGCAAAATCCACGTCTTGCGGCCCGACACCCGCCATCTGGTAAGCACGTTTGCCCGCCTCGGCAGCGGCGGAACGCGTCAGGCTGCGCGCCGCGCTGATGTGCTCGTGGCTATGCCCTTCGCCGGCGCCCAGGATGTAGACCGGGCTTTGCCTGCGATCGCGCGCGCGCTCAGCGCTCGTCATGACGATGGCCGAGCCGCCGTCGGAGACCAGCGAGCAATCGAGCAGGTGCAGGGGATCGGCGATCATGCGCGAGTTCAGCACTTCCTCGATGGTGATGGGCGTGCGCATTTGTGCCGCCGGATTGCGCACCGCGTGCAGGCGGGTACTTACGGCCACTGCCGCCAACTGCTCGGCGGTTGTGCCAAACTCATGCATATGGGCGCGCGCAATCAGCGCATAAAAGGCCGGCACCGGTGCGCCGTAGGGGCTTTCGAACTGCGGATGACCCGTGGAGGACTGCGCGGCCATGGCGCGCTCACGGCTAAGACCTGAGCGCAGGCTGTCGGCCGAGGCGATGACCACGGTTTGACAAACGCCGCTGACGATCGCGCATGCCGCCTGCTGCACGGCTGCGAAGGTCGTGCCGCCGCCAGCGCCGATGCTGGCGCAATAGCTTGGGAAGATCTGCAGGTACTCCGCCATCGCCTCGGCGTGATACAGATACGGATCGGCCATGGAGTTGCAGGTGATGAGCCCGTCGACCTCGGCTTTGTCGATGCCGGCGTCCTGCAGCGCACGCAGGATTGCCTCGATGCACAGTTGCGTGGCGCCCATGTGCGGCACGACGCCTACTTGCGTGTCTGCCGCACCGATGATGGCGGTCCTGCCGCGCAATGTGTCGGCCATGTGCGCCCCTCAGTCCCGGCTCAGCCGAATGAGCGCGCTGCCAGGCGTGGTGACCTCACCCGCCCGGTTCAGGATAGCGAGTTCGATGCTCACCTCGCCCTGGTCGCGATCCACAGCGCTGACCTTGCCCACGGCTTGCAGTATTTCACCGATATAGGCGACACGGCGATTGGAATACTCGACCGACAGCAATTGCCCCGTATCGCCCATCCATTCCACGGCAAGCTGCGTCAGATAGTCGCCCAGCAAGGGGCCGGCAATGACCAGGCCGGCGTAGCCCTCGACTTGCGTCGTATAGGGATGATCAAAATGGATTCTGTGGGCGTTCCACAAGGCGGCGTTGTAGAGGAACAGTTCGATGGTATCAATATGCAATTCGCGCGACGGCAAGGCGTCACCGATCCGCACGTCGTTGATTCGCGGTGAGGCGCTCATCGCATGATCCGGGTGGTGGTTTCCGTCAGCACCGGTGCGCCGGCGGCATTGACGACCTGCATCAGTACTTCGATGAATACCAGTGTGCCCGAGGAGCCCTGCTTCTCGTGAATATTGGCAAGCGTACGGGTTGCGGTGAGCACATCACCCGGCCGAATCGGGCGGTGATAGTCGATTTTCAGTCCGCCGGCCATGGGGCGGCGATTCTCGACGGGCGGGAACATGCTGTCGACGGCAACGCCATCCGGCGCCAGTTGCTCGACGGGCAGTACCGGCCAGAACAAGGCCACATGAAACAGGGGCGGCGCTTCATCTCCCGCCAGGTACTTCGGCAAGCGCTGCCGGGTCGCGATGGCGTACTTACGGATATCCCTGCGGGTGACGAGTTCGGTCTGGGGAGTAGATCGAGTGCCGATTCGCCCTAACAAGGCAGGATTGAGTGAATCGCCCATGCATCGGTCCTTCCGCGAGGTCGGTTAAAGTCTACAGAGCACCGTGCTTGAAAGAAACAGGCTTGACTGTTTGTTTTGCACTAAACTCGGCCAGACACCCGGTAAACAGGGGATCGTCGTGGATTTTCAATTGGATGAAGAGACCCAGCTGTTTCGCGATTCGGTTCGCAAATGGGTCGATGCCGAGTGCCCGAAAGCCTGGTGCCGCGAGCTTGAACGGCAGGAACATCAGTACCCACAGACGCTCTGGGACAAGCTCAGCGCGGCGGGTTTTACCGGCGTCGGCGTGGCGGAGGAATTTGGCGGCCTCGGCGGAAACATCATCACCCAGGCAGTATTCACCCGCGAGCTGGCCCGCAATGCCGCCGGCCTGGGGTGGATCTGGGGCATCACGGCTTTTTCCGGCGTCAACGCGATTCTGACGCACGGCTCGAGCGAACAGCAGCGTCAATTCCTGCCGCTCATGGCAGCCGGCAAACTGCGCACGGCCATGAGCTTCACCGAAGCGGGCGGCGGCACGGATCTGCTCGGCGGCCTGAAGACCACGGCGCAGCGGAGCGCCGGCGGCTGGATCCTGAACGGTGAGAAGGTCTGGAGCACGACGGCAGACACGGCCGACTACCTGCTGCTGCTGGCCCGCAGCAACAAAGAAGTGAAGCGTCGAAGTGACGGCGTGTCGCTGTTTTTCGTGCCGCGCAACACCCCGGGCATCAGGACGACGCCCTCGCCCAAGCTCGGCATGCGCGCCCTAAGTTCCTGCGTCGTCAGTCTCGAAAACGTCTTGGTGCCAGACGCACTGCTGCTCGGCGAGGCCGACAAAGCCTGGCAGCAGACGACCAGGACGCTCAACGGCGAGCGCATCATGAATGCCGCCATGTGCCTTGGCATGATCGACGGCGTGCTCGAAGACGCCCTCGCGTACCTGCAGCAGCGACGTGCTTTCGGTAAGTTCATTGGCGAATTTCAGGCGCTGCAACATTATGTTGCCGACATCGCCATGTGGCAAATTCAGTCGGAGCTCATGGTGATGTACACCGCCTGGCTGCAGTCGCTCGGCCGGCCCTGTGGACAGGAAGCCGCCATGTGCAAGACCATCGTATCCGAGTACGCCTGCAAGGCGGCGGACCTGGGTATCTCCATCCTGGGCGGCATGGGTTACTCAGCGGAAACCGACATGCAGCGCTACTGGCGCGACGCGCGCCTGCTGCGTATCGGTCCGGTAAGCAATGAGATGGCGCGCAATATGATCGCCGAAGGACTGGGCTTGCCGCGCTCGTTCTAGACGGCGCTGAGCTTGCGGGAGGTGTGGGCTTGAGCTTCAAACGACAGCTATCGCACACCGAGACTTTCGCGGCGCCGGCGGCACGCGTGTATGAGTTGCTCATCGACTGGGGCGGCATCGTCAGCTGGATGCCGAACAATCTCATCCGCGAGCTGCGGCTGGAAGGCAAAGGCGTGGGTGCAATTCGCTACCTGACGACTGGCAAGGGAGTAGAGCTGGCGGAACGACTCGATTCGACGGACGCGGCATCCACCAGCCTGACGCTCTCAATGCTGCCGCCGCTGCCCTGGCATTTGCTCTCCTACAGCGCCACGGGCGTAATCGAGCCGCTGGCCACCGACACCTGCCGGCTGACCTGGATGGGCAATGCAGAAATGCCGGGAAATTCCCAGCAGGCGGACAGAACGGCTTACTTGCTGCAGCGCTCATATGAAGCCATGTTTCAGGGAATCAGACGCGAGCTCGATCGATGTGGCAGCCGTGGCTCGTGCTGACTGGCGACGATGTTGACGGCGGCAAGCCGAATCGGGGAGACTCAACGGACAGCTTGAACTTACATCAAACCTGATACACATGAAAACAACTGCAGTCCTGATGGTGCTCGCCGGCGTGCTCGGCGCAATGCCAGTTATCGCGCATGATGATGCCGGGATGGCCGCGCGCCCGGCGGCTGCGGTGCCCACCGACAAGGAGGCCCTGCCCGGCGCAGCTGTCTATCATCAGCTCTGCGCACAGTGCCATGACAAGGCGGTCTTCAAGGCGCCGGCGAAGCTATTTCTCAACATGCTGGCGCCGGACGCGATCTACGCCGCGCTGAGCGACGGACTGATGCGCGAGCAGGCGGCGAATCTCACCGACGAGCAGAAGCGGCAGGTCGCCGACTATGTCGGCGACGCTGCTCTCGCGGCAACACTGCGCAGCGCGCAGCCGCCGCTGTGCGCACCGGGCAACCGTGCGGTCGATGTGCGCGCGCCTGTGAAGCTGTATTCATGGGGCGCAGACCTCGGCAACAGCCACTTCATACCAGCCGAGGTCGCGGGGCTCGGCGCGCGCGACATTCCCAGGCTGAAGCTCAAGTGGGCCTTCGCGTACCCGGGCGCCCAGCGCGCCCGTTCGCAGCCAACGGTGGCGATGGGCACGCTGTTCGTCGGCAGCCAGGATGGCACTGTCTACGCGCTCGATGCGAAGTCTGGCTGCGTGCGTTGGACCTATCGGGCCTCGGCCGAGGTGCGTACCCCAATCGTGCTGTCCCACCGCGACACGCCCGCTATGCGCGCCGCCCCACCACTGGCGTTCTTCGGCGATATCATCGGGCGGGCCTACGCGGTCGATGCCGCCACCGGCAAGCTGCTCTGGAAGTCGGCGGTCGACGACCATACGACCACGACACTCACGGGTGCGCCGGCTTACCATGCAGGCCGCGTATACGTGCCGGTTTCCTCGCTCGAGGAGGCGGCGGCGGCGGGTGGCTACGAGTGCTGCACGTTCCGTGGCTCGGTAGTCGCGTTCGATGCACGCACCGGCAAGCAGCTATGGAAGCGCTACACGATCGACCAGGCTCCGGCGCGAGTCGGCTCGACCAAGAGCGGGTTGAGTGTGTTCGCGCCGTCCGGCGCCGCCGTCTGGAACTCGCCGACGATCGACCCCAAGCGTGGCCTGCTGTACGTCGGTACTGGCGATAACTACTCCGAACCGGCCAATGAGCGCAGCGATGCCATCATTGCGATGGACCTCAAGACGGGGGAAATCCGCTGGTCGCATCAGATGTTCGCTGACGACGCCTGGAACGTCGGCTGCGTATTGGGCAACGACACCTGCCCGACCGACCCGGGCCCGGACTACGATATCGGCGCCGGCACAACGCTCTTGCGCACGGCCGACGGACGCGATTTCGTCATTGCCGGCCTCAAGAGCGGTCATGCGATTGCGCTCGACCTTGACCACCCCGACAGGCAGGTATGGGCACGGCGCCTCGGCCGAGGCGGGATAGAGGGCGGCATTCAGTTCGCGCTGGCCCACGACGCGCACAACGTCTACGTGCCAATCTCGGATATGCAGTCACACGACGCGGTCAAGACATCAGAGCCTCAGCGTCCGGGCCTGTACGCCCTTGACCCGGCCACCGGTGCGCTGCGCTGGGCAGCAGTCACCGCAAACGACCACTGCACGGGCCGCACAGACTGCGACGCGGGGATCCTGGCGGCCGTCACTGTAACTGCGCAGGCCGTTTTCGCCGGCCACATGGATGGTCGCTTTCGGGCCTATGACCCGAGGTCCGGAAAGGTGCTGTGGGAATTCGACACGACCGGCGAGGTCAAGGCCACTTCCGGCGCGATGGCGCACGGCGGGTCTATCGGCGGCGGCGGCCCGACAATCGTGGGCGGCATGGTGTACGTCAATTCGGGTTACGGCATCTATTGGCACATGCCGGGTAATGTACTGCTGGCATTTTCGCCAGATGGCAAATAGCTCTGGCGGACTCTGATTCCTGCCTGATGACCAACGGGTGCGCGCACCGCGTCGCGGACGAAAACATCTTTCCTTATTGAGCCCTTGCAGGTGCTGTTCGCAGGTTCCTCGAGCATCGTCAGGGCGGCGCTGCTGTCGTCACCCAGGAGAAAATAATGATTAGTAACCCCGAACTCGCTACTCTTCGCCTGGCAATCTGATCTGGGGGAATAATAATGGCTCGAGGCGCCTTTAGCTGGCTAATGGCGGCGGTAACGCCGCGCAGCGACAATTACTTTGTGCTCTTCAACCAACTGGCGGACTGTGTTGTCAGCGGCTCCAAGGTACTGGCGATGATGTCTGCGGTGAGCGACGCGGAGAAGTTCGAGGAACACTTCAGGGAAATCCGCGCCCTCGAAGGCAAGGCGGATGCGTACACCAAGGAAATTCTTATTTCTCTGCATAAGACCTATATCACTCCATTTGACCGCCGCGAAATCCGCGAACTCGCCAAGGCGCTGGACGACATCATCGACTTCATGGAGGACATTCCGCAGAGCGTCAACATCTATGGTCAGACGAGCTTCCGGCCGGAAATGGTGGCGCTGGCGCAGATCCTGTTACGCGCTGCCGAGAAGGTGCGCGATGCCGTCAACATGCTGGCTGACATGAAGAACGCCAGCCGCATCCTGCGCATCTGCGAGGAAATCAGCGGCATCGAGGGCGAAGCCGATCATGTCATGCGGGCTGGCATGCGACGTCTGTTTGCCGAGGAATCCGATGCACGCACGCTGATTCGCGCCAAGGAGCTGTTTGGACTATTCGAAGAGGCGGTAGACAGCTGCGAGGATGTAGCCGACGTCATTCATGGCGTAGTTCTGGAGCGGATCTGAACGGCCAGCATGGATCACGCTATTATCATTCTGGCGCTACTGGTGGTAGTCGCCCTGCTGTTCGACTTCATGAATGGCTTTCACGATGC
>JBAVRE010000002.1:0-3847 GCA_049694695.1 Steroidobacteraceae bacterium
GTTCTGGCTCGGCAGCCTACGTCGAGGACTGTCAGGTCTGCTGCCAGCCGATCGACTTCAGCCTCGAAGTCGATCACGAGGGTGTACTCCAGAGACTGTCGACGCTGCGCTGTGACTAGCACGCAGCGCTGCGAGACCACACTGTATTGGAGTTCGCGTCGAAGGAAACAGGTGCTGGCGCACATGCAGAGGGGTTGGGCGATATAGATTTGTTGTGCAGTTTCTGAATTGGCATAGGATGTGCCAGCGGGCCCGGCCCACTAAAGGGCACCACAAGAGGAGAACGAACATGGGTATGCGAGAAGAGTATCAGGCTCTGATGGAAAAGCAGCTGAGCGAGTGGAAGCTCCAGGCGGAGCGCTTCAAGGCGGGTGCTCAGGAGCTGGAGGCACAGGCCAGGGTGCAGTTCGACAAGAATCTGGAGCTGCTGCGCACCAAGCAGGTGGAAGCATGGAATCACCTGGGTAACATGAAAAAGGCCAATGAAGGCGCCTGGGAGGAGTTCAAGACGCACGTGGACAAGGCCGGCGCTGAGGTCAAGGTGGCCGTCGAGACCCTGGCCACTAAGTTCAAGCCGTAGGCGGACAGGCCTGGATCGACTTAACCGCGCGAGCGGCAGGAAGTTCGCGCGTGGCGACAAGCTGGTGATGCCTGCACTTCAAGAATATGAGCGTTGTGCTCTTGTAGATGACTGACACAATGCTCGATCCAGGTCTCATCGACCATTATCGGCGCACCGAATTTCGTGTGGCCGACCAGGGCTTCGCGTTTGCGATGCGAGTTGATCAGCCTTGCCCTGACCTTGTAATTTGCCTGGCGCAGTATCACGTCACGGAGGTCGCGTACCTGACCGCGTGGAATCCGCGGAGCGAGCCGACAAGTATCGAAACTAACCTCCTGGCGCAGCGAACTCTCAAATCTGATGTGGCTGCCGGGGGTTGGGGGTTTCTGTCGGGCGAGGGTGTGGGAGCTGATGGGGACTGGGCGCCGGAGCCGAGCATTCTCGTGCTGGGAATTTCGTTTGAAGCGGCGTGCGGGTTGGGACGGAAATACGCGCAGAATGCGATTGTGACGGCGCGAGTGGATGAGGGAGCGGTGCCAAAGCTGGTGCTGTTGGTGTAAGAAGGTGGAGCAGAGGGCCCGGCCTATCAAGAAGGAGATCACGACCGTGACGGATGACTAAACATCGATGCCTATATCCTCTCTAAGGGCTTAGCCTGTCAACCGGCGCCCAAGACTGACCACCTACCGGCGCCCAACATTGACCAGGGTGATCGACGGTTTGGGTGAGGTTCTGGGCTCTGGATTCTGGGTTTTGTTACCTGCGTAAGCAGTAGCCCAGTCTGCCGCGTCAGCGGCAGATTGTTTCGGGATTGGGAGGAGCCAGACACGATCAGTTACGGTTCTTGAACCGATGGCTGTCGTTGCCGGTCTCGATGATCTCGCACCGATGGGTGAGCCGATCGAGCAGCGCCGTAGTCATCTTGGCGTCGCCGAACACGCTGCTCCATTCGCCGAACGACAGGTTGGTGGTGACGATCAGCGATACGCGCTCGTAGAGTTTGCTGATCAGGTGGAACAGCAGCGCGCCGCCGTCCTGAGAGAACGGCAAGTAGCCCAGCTCATCGAGCACGATCACATCCATGCTGAGCAGCCGCGTGGCCAGTCGTCCGGCTCGGCCGACGCGCTTCTCGGCATCGAGCTGATTGACCAGATCCACGACGCTGTAGAAGCGCGCCCGCTGACCCTGCACCACGACCTGGCGAGCCAGCGCTGTGGCCAGATGCGTCTTGCCCGTGCCAGTGCCGCCGACCAACACGATGTTGCGCGCGGTGCTGAGGTATTCCCCGGTGTGGAGCTGGCGGATCTGGGCCTCGTTGACCGCCGATTGGCGGAAGTCGAAGCTATCGAGGTCCCGCGGCATGGGGAAGTTGGCCAGGCGCAGTTGGTATTGATAAGAGCGGGCCTGCCGGTCAGCTACCTCCGCTTGCAGCAGCTGCGACAGCCAGCTCGTGGGCGCCAGCTTCTTCTGGCTCAGTGCCGTCAGGCTCTCCTCCAGCGCGCTCGCCATGCCGCGCAGGCGCAGGACTTTCAGTTGTTCGATCAGTTGAGTTTGCATACATCTCCTCGGATGGTTGATGGACAGGAACGGCATTCACGGCCAGACGTGGCCGCAGCAACTGGTCGTAGCGATCGCAGTTGGCAGCGGGCTCCAGGGTCAGCTTCAGCGCCTCGGGCACTTGCAGCGTGGCCGGTGACGGGGGCGATGCGGCGCGGTGCAGGAGGTTCACGACATGCGCGCTGCTGACCACTTGTTCATCGAGCGCCGCTGCGCACGCCTCCGTCACGGCTTCCAGGCCATACACCGCGACCATGGAGAGGATTTCGACGAACTGGCGATCACCGTCGCTGTGCTTGGCCAGCCGTTCGCGCAGGCGCGTCAGCGCAGCGGGCAGGTTCCAGTCCTTGAACGGCGCGCCGTTGCGCAGCGCGCCGGGCTTGCGCTCCAGTGCCGCCACGTAGTGCCAGGGGTTGTAGCGGGTCTTGCCGCGCTCGAAGCATCTGGGATGCTCGCCGATGATCTCCCCGGCACACACCACCACGATCCGCTCGGCATAGGCGCGTACGCTGGCCACCTGACCGACGAACCGACACTCCACGCTGTAGCGGTTGCGCTCGAAGTTGACGAGACTGGTGGCCGAGATGCGCCCGGTTTTCTCGGCAAAGCCATCGAAGGGGATCGGCGTGGCGCGCAGTGCCACGCGCTCTTCATCCCAGACCTCCACGATCTTGCGCTCGGTGAACTCGGGGTGATTGCGCTCAGCAGCCAGCTGCAGGCAGCGCGCCGCTAGATGCGCGTTCAGCTCGGCCAGATCCGCGCATCTGACCTTCGGCGTGAACAGCCACTCGCGCACATTGCCGACCTGGTTCTCGACCTGACCCTTCTCCCAGCCGGCCGCCGGCGTGCACGCCGTGGGATCCACCAGGTAGTGGTTGCACATCATCAGGAAGCGCCGGTTGTAACGCCGCTCACGGCCGACGAACACCGCATCCACGGCGGGCTTTAAGTTGTCGTAGATCCCGCGCCGTGGCACGCCGCCTAAGAACTCGAACGCCTTGGCGTGCGCATCGAACACCATCTCCTGGCTCTCGCGCGGATAGGCGACCAGGAAGAACGCGCGGCAGTAACTGAGCCGCACGTGCGCGACCTTGACGACTTGATCGACGCCGCCGAGCTCCACGTGCTCGTGGCTGAAGTCGAACTGATACGCCTCGCCCGGCGCGAAGCTCTGCGGGATGAACACGGTGCTGACCGGATGCCGGCGGCGTTCGAACTCGCGCTGATGGCGGCGCACCGCATCCACCGCGCCGGTATAACCCTCCAGGCACAGCGCCTCGTACAACCGCTGTGCCGTGCGCCGCTCGCGCGAGGGCAGTTGCTCCTCGGCCTCCAGCCACGCCTCCAGCGTCTCGATATACGGCCCGAGCCTCGGCCGCGGCTGGCGCTTGCGCCGGTACTCGAACGTCCCCGTCTCCAGCCGCAGCGCCCGCTTCACCGTATTGCGCGACAACCGAAGATCCCGCGCAATTGCGCTGATCGACTCCCCCTCCACCAGCCGCCGCCGGCGGATCTTCCCGATCGTTTCCACGCACAACACCCCAGTTCTCCCCGCGCAGCCTCCAGCAGGCCGCTCAGGGTAAGGGGTGGTCAATTTTGGACGCCGGTTACACCCCTTTGCTGGTCAGAATTGCACGCCGGTTAACAGGATGGGGCGCGTGAAGAAAGGCACTGGGCACAGCGAAGGGCGTGCAACCCCCTGGCTGCACACTCAACACGGGCCAATAG
>JBAVRE010000003.1:0-4144 GCA_049694695.1 Steroidobacteraceae bacterium
GGAGCGGCCCGAGCTGCGCGAACATTGGCACGAGCGTTTTCTGTGGGCGCTGCGCCAGGGCGCGATTCCGGCCGGGCGCGTTACCAGCAACGCCGGTGCGCTCGAGCACAAGCCGGCCACCTCGACCATCAATTGCACGGTGTCGGGCACCATCCGCGATTCGATGGACGACATCCTCGGCAAGGTGCACGAGGCCGGCCTCACGCTCAAGGCCGGTTGCGGCATCGGCTACGAATTCTCGACACTGCGTCCGCGCGGCGCCTATGTCTCGGGCGCGGGCGCCTACACCTCTGGCCCGCTGTCGTTCATGGATATCTACGACAAGATGTGCTTCACCGTCTCTTCGGCCGGCGGGCGCCGCGGCGCGCAGATGGGCACCTTCGATGTCGGTCATCCCGACGCCATGGATTTCATCCGCGCCAAGCGCGAAGCGGGGCGCCTGCGCCAGTTCAATCTCTCGCTGCTGGTCACCGATGAGTTCATGCAGGCGGTGAGCGAAGATCGCGACTGGCGCCTGGCCTTTCCCATCAGCCAGCGCGAAGTCGACGCCGAGCAGCCCGACCTCACCGACCCCGAACTGTTTGTATGGCGCGAGTGGCCGGTGCACGAGGGCTTCGTGGTCAATGATGAAGGCCTGGTTGCCTGCCGCATCTACAAGAAAGTGCCGGCGCGTCGCATGTGGGACGTGATCATGTCTTCCACCTACGATTTTGCCGAACCCGGATTCATCCTCATCGATCGCGTCAATGAGATGAACAACAACTGGTGGTGTGAAAATATCCGCGCCACCAACCCGTGCGGCGAACAGCCGTTGCCGCCCTACGGCTCCTGCCTGCTCGGTTCGGTGAATCTCACGCGCTTCGTGCGCGAGCCCTTTACGCCGCAGGCGCGCTTCGATTGGGATGAATATCGCGAGGTGGTGCGCGTCTTCACGCGCGCACTCGACAACGTCGTCGAGATCAACGGCCTGCCGCTGGCGCAGCAGCGCGAAGAAATCATGCGCAAGCGCCGCCATGGCATGGGTTTTCTGGGGCTGGGTTCAACCTTTACGCTGCTCGGCATGAAATACGGTTCGAGCGAATCGGTGCAGTTCACCGAGGAAGTGTCGCGCGAGATGGCGCTGGCCGGCTGGGAAGCGGCGCTCGAGCTGGCGCGTGAAAAGGGCCCGGCGCCGATCATGAACGAGGAGTTCACGGTCACCAGGGAAATGCTGCGCAAGCGCCCGGAGATGGCGCGCGATGGCTGGAAGCCGGGCGCAAAGATTCCCGGACGCCTGCTGCATGCACGCTACAGCCGCTATATGCAGCGCGTTGCCGGCGTGGCACCGCAGCTGGTAGAGCAGCTGGCGCAGGTGGGGGCGCGCTTCACGCATCACAGTTCGATCGCGCCGACCGGCACCATTTCGCTGTCACTCGCCAACAATGCCAGCAACGGCATCGAGCCTTCGTTTGCGCACCAGTATTTTCGCAATGTGATCCGCTCCGGTCGCAAGACCAAGGAGAAAGTCGAAGTACTGTCGTTCGAGCTGCTCGCTTACCGGGAGCTGATCAACGCGCGTGCCATGCCGGCGGCCGGCAAGGGCGAAAAGCCGGTCGGCGCGGCCGAGGCACTGCCCGAATACTTCACCACCGCCGATGATGTGACGCCGCGCCAGCATGTTGATATCCAGGCAGCCGCGCAGAAGTGGATCGATTCCTCGATCTCCAAGACCGCCAATGTGCCGACCGATTTTCCCTACGAGGAATTCAAGGGCATCTATCGCTATGCCCATGAGCAGGGGCTCAAGGGCTGCACCACGTTCCGCTTCAACCCGGAGGCTTTCCAGGGAGTCCTGGTCAAGGAAGATGACCTCAAGAACACCAAGTATGTGTTTACGCTCGAAGACGGCAGTGAAGTCGAGGTGCGCGGCGATGAGCAGATCGAATACGACGGTGAGCATCACAGCGCCGCCAATCTGTTCGACGCCCTGAAAGAAGGTTATTACGGGAAATTTTGAGTCGTGAGCAGCGCCCCATGAATACCAGAATAGACAAGAAGATCATCAAGTACCGCGTCGCCAGGCCGCTCGCGGCCGAGCCGGGTCCCGGCAAGGGCTTCAAGGATCCGGAGATGGCCACGCATCGCGATGGCCACATGGCCAAGGTCATCCGCATGACCGAGGAGGTGCAGCGTCCCGAGATGCTGATCGGCTCCACCTACAAGATCAAGACTCCGGTTTCCGATCACGCCATGTACGTGACCATCAACGACATCGTGCTCAACGAAGGTACCGAGCACGAGCAGCGCCGGCCCTTCGAGATCTTCATCAACTCGAAGAATCTCGATCACTTTCAGTGGATCGTGGCCCTCACCCGCATCATTTCCGCGGTGTTTCGCAAGGGCGGCGACGTCACCTTCATGGTCGATGAGCTCAAGGCGGTATTCGATCCACGCGGCGGCTACTGGCAGCCGGGCGGCAAATTCATGCCCTCGATCATTGCCGAGCTCGGCCATGTCATCGAGAAGCACCTGCAGTTCATCGGTCTGCTGCGCAAGACCGAGCTGGACGTGCATCAGAAGAAGCTCATCGAGGAGAAGCGCGCCGAATTCGAGGCGCGCCAGAAGCAGCAGGATGCCTTTGCCAAGTCACATTTTCCCGATGGCGCGCAGCTGTGCACCAAGTGCAGCACGGCGGCGGTCGTCATGATGGATGGCTGCATGACCTGCCTCAATTGCGGCGAATCAAAGTGCGGATGATCGGCCACGCTCAACCAACCGGCTGATCGCGACGCCGCGCGGCGTCGCTTGAGCGGGAAGCGCCGGCGTCGCTTCCCGTTTTTTTGCGTGAATGCCAACTGCGGCGTGCCGCCAGCCATATTTGTGTGATATCCAGCTCACCATGACAGATTTCCCGTTATGTCGCCTGCTGCGGCGCTCCCCTGGGTTGCGCCTGGCGCTGCTTCTGCCGGTGCTGGCAGTCGCGGCCACAGCCGCCACAGCGGCCACATCGGCCACATCGGCCACATCGGCACTAGTGCAGCCGAGTGAGCTCGAGCCCGACGTCCGTTTCTGGATGCGGGTGTATAGCGAGGTGTCGACCGACGCGGGCTTCATCCACGACCAGCGCAATCTGGCCGTGGTATACGAAACGCTGCACTTTGCTGCCGATCTGCCGCCGCGCCAGCGCGAGGCGCAGGTTGATGCCGCGCGTGAGCATTACCGGCAGATACTGCGCCATCTGGGCAGCGGCGCGGCGCCGCAGGACGACGCGGAGCTGCGGGTACAGGGCCTGTGGGCGCTCGCCGATGCGCCGCGCCTGCTGCAGGCGGCGGACGACGTGCGCTTTCAGCTTGGCCAGTCCGACCGGTTCCGGGCCGGATTGCAGCGCGCTGGTATCTGGGAGACGCATATCGCGCAAAGCCTGGCGGCACAGGGACTGCCAGCGGAAATTGCCGCGCTGCCGCACGTGGAGTCATCGTTCCAGCCGCAGGCCATGTCGAAGGCGGGCGCGGCGGGCCTGTGGCAATTCATCCGCTCCACCGGGCGGCGCTTCCTGCGCATCGACAAGGATGTCGACGAGCGCCTCGATCCGTATCGTGCCACCGAGGCGGCGGCCCAGTTGCTGGCCTATAACTTTCGGGTGCTGGGCACCTGGCCGTTGGCGATTACTGCCTACAACCATGGCGCCGGTGGCATGCGGCGCGCGCGCACGCAGTTGGGCACCGATGACATCGTCAAGATCGTGCGCAACTATCACAGTCCCACCTTTGGATTCGCTTCGCGCAACTACTACGCCTCGTTCCTCGCGGCGCTGCGCCTCGATAGTGATCCGCAGAAATATTTTGGCGATATGCCGCGCCAGCCGGCCGCGCCATCGCAGGAGCTGACCCTGACTGCCGCCATGCGCGTCGATGTGCTGCAGCGCCTGCTGGGCATCGACTCCGCCCGGCTGCGCGAGCTCAATCCGGCGTTGCGTCCGGCGGTCTGGAACCTGCAGCGCCCCGTGCCGCGTGGCTATCAGTTGCGCCTGCCGGTCGGCGGCCAGCAGTGGTCTGCAGAGCTGCTGAGCAAGCGCCTGGCAAGCGCGGCGAGCGCGGCCAGCCTGCTCGCCAGCACACCGGCCCGACCGCCGGTGCGCGCGCCCGCGCTTGCCGCAGCGGCGGCT
>JBAVRE010000004.1:0-13728 GCA_049694695.1 Steroidobacteraceae bacterium
CAGCAACATCGGGATGATCATCACCCAGATCAGCAGGCCCACCGGCAGGTTGACGCGCGCCACCTCCAGATGAGCAATGAGCTGAAAGATATTCGGCAGCCACTGCCCTAGCGCGATACCAGTAACGATGCACAGCAACACCCACACCGTCAGATAGCGCTCGAACAGGTTCAGTGGAGCGACAGTACTCATTGTCTGATGTTCAATGTGACGCGATGTCACGCAGAGCTGCCTGCAGCGCTGCGTTGTCCATGGCTGCCAGGGGCAACTGCAGCAACTGCAGCATGCGGTATCCCATGGCTTGCCGGACCAGCTCGAACGCAATGCGTTTATCGGCGTCACTGCCGGGCGCATTGGCGGGGTCGGGGTAACTCCAATGTACCTGCACCGGACTGCCGGGCCAATAGGGGCAGGTTTCGTTCGCAGCGTTGTCGCACACCGTAATGACGATGCGCATGGGCGGCGCAGCGGGCACCGCGAATTCATCCCAGCTCTTGCTGCGATACCCACTGGTGTCGATGCCAGCGGCTTTGAGGACTTCCAGCGCCAGCGCCTGAATACGTCCACTGGGTGCGCTGCCGGCGCTGTAGGCCCGCACTTCACGGCCCAGCCGCTGCGCCAGATGGTTCAGCATGGCTTCACCGAGGATGCTGCGCGCCGAGTTGTGCGTACAGAGGATCAGGACATTGGTGCTCTCAGCCATTGCGAAACAGGAAGCTATAGGCGTTGAGCGCCGGCACGCCGCCGAGATGTGCGTAGAGCACTCTGGATCCGGGCGGAAACTCGCCGCGGCGCACCCAATCGATCATGCCCTGCATCGACTTTCCCTCGTACACAGGGTCCGTGAGCATGCCTTCCTGCCGCGCGCACAGCCGGATGGCCTCCAGCGTGCCTTCGTTTGGCAGGCCATAGGCAGGGCCGGCGTAGCGGGTATCGAGTACCACATCGCTGTCGCTGATCTCACGGCCCAGTTCGACCAGCCGAGCGGTGTTCCGGGCGATGCGCAGGATCTGCGCCCGGGTCTTCTCGGGCGTGGCCGAGGCATCGATGCCGATGACGCGATCGGCGCGGCCGTCCGCGGCAAAGCCGACTACCATGCCCGCCTGGGTGCTGCCGGTAACCGAGCACACCACGATATAGTCGAACCTGAAGCCAAGCTGCGCTTCCTGCGCCCGCACTTCCTCGGCAAAACCGACGAAGCCTAAGCCACCCAACGGGTGCTCGGAGCAGCCGGCAGGAATCGGATATGGCTTGCCCCCTGCCCTGCGTACGTCTTCCATGGCCTGTTCCCAGCTCGCCCGAATGCCGATGTCGAAGCCAGCCGCGTCCAGTCGCACCTCGGCACCCATGATGCGCGACATCTGGATGTTGCCGACGCGATCGTAGACGGCATCCGAATAGTTGACCCAGTTCTCCTGCACGAGCACGCACTTGAGCCCCAGGTGCGCCGCCACCGCGGCGACCTGCCGCGTCTGATTGGACTGAATGCCGCCGATCGACACCAGCGTATCGCAGCCCTGGGCCAGTGCCTCGGGAATCAGGTACTCGAGCTTGCGCGTCTTGTTGCCGCCAAAGGCCAGCCCGCTGTTGCAGTCCTCGCGCTTCGCATAGAGCTCAACCTTGCCGCCGAGATGGGCGCTGAGGCGCTTCAGAGGCTGGATGGGCGTCGCGCCGAATGTCAACAGATGGCGCGCAAAGCGCTGCAGGTTCATGGCGCGGGCTCCTGGGTCGATGGCGCAATCGCCGCTACGAGACGATCAGCGCTCACACGGAAACGTCAATTGAAAGGACGTTCCGCCGCGCACCTCGTGCTCGAGTTGCGCGTTGAGCTGACGGGCAAGCGTATCGACCAACCGTAACCCCATCGATCGGCAACGCGCGATGTCGAACCCAGCCGGCAGACCCACGCCGTTATCGGCCACGGTGAGCCTCAGGCGAGTGGCGTCGGAGCGCTCGACGCTGATGCGAACTGAACCCTGCCGGCCGTCCGGAAAGGCGTGCTTCAGCGCGTTGGTAATGAGCTCGTTGAGGATAAGACCGCAGGGAATCGCCACGTCGATCGGCAGCGCGACTTCCGCTATCGCCAACTCGAGCGACACACCTGTCGCTGGCAGGCTGGCGGCCTGGACGATATCGCGTGCCAGACTGCCGATGTATTCAGGCAATGGCACACTCGCCAGGCTTTTGGCCTGGTATAGCTTCTCGTGAATGAGGGCAATGGCCTGCACGCGATGCTGGCACTGTGCCAGCGTTTCCCGGCTCGCGGAATCCGGCAGGCGCCGCAGCTGCATGTTGATGAGGCTCGAGATGATCTGGAGATTGTTCTTGACCCGATGATGAACCTCCTGCAGCAACACCTCCTTTTCATGCAGCGAGGTGCGCAGCTCCGATTCCATCCGCCGGTGGGCATCGATATCCAGGGAAATGCCAACTACCTTGCGCGGCGCCCCGTCAGCGGCGCGCTCGACTACGCGGCCCCGCTCGAGCAGCCATCTGTACTCTCCGGTGGGCCGCCGAAGACGATACTCTGACTGGTAGAACCCCGTGGAGTCAGCGGCGTCGCCAGAAAAAACACGCTGGTATGCCGCGCGATCGTCCGGATGGACGTCGCTCAGCCAGGTTTCGGTTCGCTGTCGGGCCTGCTCTGCGGTCAGGTCGTAGCCAGCCGCGTGGTGCCAGTATTTATTCCCAGTGAACGTGTCGCTGGCCACGTCGTATTCCCACACAGGTAGTCGGGCCGCGTTGATTGCGAGCTCATAACGATCTTCCGCAGTGCTCAGGGCGGCCTCCGTACGCTTCTGTGCATCGATGTCGAAGCACACTCCGGCAAACGCCAGTGCAGTACCGTCGCTGGCACGAACCGTCACCTTGCCGCGCTCATGAATCCAGCGCAAGTCACCGTGCCGATTGCGAACGCGATACTCGATGGCATAGTGGTCCGCACTGCCCTGTAAGCAGGCTTGGTCGGCCGCCACGTAGCCGCCGATGTCGGGCGGATGAATGCACTCAATCCAGCGTTCGATCCCGTTGTGTCCGATACAGGGGTCGATATCAAAGCGCTCGCACCATTTGTTGAACCATCGGAAGTCGCCCGCGACTGTGGCCTCCCAAAGCCCAATCTCTGTACCCCAAACAGCGGCTTCGAGCCGGACTTCGCTGGCCCGAAGTCGCTCAGCGTCGCGATGCCGTTGTATGGCAAATGCCGCCAGGGAGGAGCCAAACTGGATGAGTTCGGTTTCCTGGGCCGACGGCGCGCGTTGCTCGCGGTAATACAGAGCCAGTGTGCCGAGCAGATTGCGCGCGTCGCCCAGTATCGGCACCGACCAGCAGGCACTGAGGCCGTGCAATAACGCGATCGGCGCATACTGGGTCCAAAGTTTGGAGTGCTCGATGTCCTCAACTACAACCATCTCGCGACGAGCCGCAGCAGTGCCGCAGCATCCGTGCCCCTCCTCAATCGGCACCGGGCCGATGGCGTTAACATACGCCGCTGGCAGGCTCGGCGCCGCCCCGGGCAGCAGCAGCCGGCCAGTCGAATCGACCAGCAATACCGTACATTGGAGTCCTTCCGCCCAGGTCTCGACATAGGTCGCGAGCCCCTCGAGCAGCACATTGAGAGGCGCTGCGGAGCTCAGCAGCGCGAGCAAACGGACCTGCGCACGCAGCTCATTCGGTTGCGAGCCTGACGTTGGCGCGCGACGCACGATAGCGTCGACGGCGCCGGCCCAATTGCTGCTTGCAGCGGCAGGGGTCATGCGGTTCAACCCATTGTCAACGTTGCCTGGCGCTGCCGACGGGCGGTAAATTCGATGGTCGTCTTGAGTGTTGAATCGCTCACCGGCTTGATCAGATAAGCGTAAGGCTCAGTATGTCTGGCCCGCTGCAGGGTGACGTCATCGGCAAGGGCAGTGACAAAAATGACCGCAGTATCGAATTCCCGGCGCAACTGCGCCGCAACTTCGATGCCATCGACGCGACCCTCGATACGAATATCCGTCAGGGCGATGTCTGGACGCTGTTGGCGGGCAATCGCCAGCGCCTCGGCCGCCGATGAGGCGATTGCATAGGCGTCGTAACCCAGACCGTTCAGGGTCTCCTGCAGATCCTTGGCAACAATCCTCTCGTCCTCGACGATCAGGATGCGCGGCCGGTGGGTCGCCACCAGGTCGATACCAAGGCGACTGGCCGTCTGGATCAGACAGACCAGGATTTCCCCGAACTCGGCTTGCGCACGTTCGCGCTCGTGTGGAGGCAGAACACCCAATCGCTGCACCAGGCTTAGGAGTGCCTGTTTCACTTCTGACAATTGCATCCCTGTTGCTGTCCCTCACCCCTGAATGCCGCTATCGCGGTATGGGTATAGCACGGCCCCGGTTAGAGGGGAAGATAGTGCGCCGCACCGGGAATATATTCATATTATTCCTTGGCTTGCCAGACATTCGGGTAGTCTGTACTGGTGGCGGCCCAGACATTTCAGACTCGCCACCGTGAATGCTGCACCACACCACAGGGCACAGTAACGTGAATCAACGCAACAGATCCTGGTGGGCACAGTTATTCCGGTCCGCCGCTGTGATCGAGGAATTCGAGCTTCGAGCCGTAATCCTCAGCATGCTGTATTTCTTCTTCCTGTTCGGCAGCTATTCCATCGTCAAGCCCGTACGCGACGCGATGGGCACCGTCTACGGGATGAGTCACATACAGGAGCTGTTCACCGGCACTTTCCTGCTGAGCCTGGTGCTCGCCCCGGTGTACTCCGGGCTGGCTGCGCGCATCAGGCTGTCGACCTTCCTGCCCTGGGTGTATGGATTCGTCGCGGCATCGATCCTCCTGTTCTACGCCCTCTTCCATAGCGTGACGCAGGCCGATCAAGTGCGCTGGATTGCCGCCGCGTTTTACGTCTGGGTGAGCACCTTCAATATCCTGATCATCTCGGTGTTCTGGACCTTCATGGCCGACATCTACTCGCGCACCCAGGCCAAGCGCCTGTTCGGCTTTGTGGCGGCCGGCGGCACCCTGGGCGGCATCGCTGGTCCCGCAATCGCCACCTTCCTCGTCAGGCAGATCGGCAACAACAACCTCATGCTGATCTCGGCGCTGGGCTTCCTGGTGACGGCCTGGCTGGTACACACGCTTGCCCAGGAGAAGCAACGGCTGGTGGCCAGGGGCGTGGCCGTACAGCACAGCTCACTGGACCGGAAGCTGGCCGGCAATCCCTTCGACGGCTTTCGCCTGCTGTTCAGGTCGCGCTACCTGTTGCTGCTGGCGCTGTTCCTGCTGCTGATGACCTGGATATCCACGATCGTCTACATCCAGCTCGGCGACCTGATCACCAAAGCCTTTGCCAGCCGGGAGGCGCGCACGCAGGCCTACGCGATGATCGATCTGGCCGTGAACAGCCTCGCCGTACTGATACAACTTTTCGGCACGGGCCGCCTGATCGCCCGCTTCGGTGTGGGCACCGGACTGCTGGTCAATCCGATCATCATGGTCGTGGCCTTTCTCGCCGTGGCCTTTTCACCGGTACTGCTGCTGCTCGGGGGCATCCAGGTGCTGCGACGCGTCGCTGAATACGCCATCGCCAAGCCCACGCGCGAGATGCTGTTCACCGTCGTGGACCAGGAAAGCCGCTACAAGGCAAAGAACGTCATCGACACGGTCGTCTACCGATTCGGCGATGTCAGCTCTGCGTGGGTGAGCGCGGCGATCCTGCCCTTTGGGGTCGCGGGTCTCGCGATCTTCGGCATCGCCGTATCAGCCGTCTGGTTCCCGGTGGCCTGGCTGCTGGGCAGGCGTTACGAAGCGGAACGCGCGGAAGCGCGCTAGCACCGGCCGCTCCATGACCAGGTTATCGCTGGATCAGGGCATGCGTAAGCTTGGGCCCGGGCTGATCACGGGCGCCGCCGACGACGATCCGAGCGGCATCGCCACGTACTCGCAGGCCGGCGCGAAGTTCGGCTACACCATGCTGTGGACCGTAGTCGCGACCTTGCCGCTGATGATCGCCATTCAGCTCGTCAGTGCACGCATCGGCTACATCACCGGCCGCGGCCTGGCGGCGAACATCCGCAGCAGCTTTCCACGCTGGGTGCTCTACTCCGTGGTCGGTCTGCTGATGCTCGCCAATACGCTCAATATCTCCGCGGACCTCGCCGCCATGGGCGCAGCGCTCAAACTGGTTCTGGGCGGCTCGGCCCGCGTCTACGCGGTGGGTTTCGGCCTGCTGTGCCTGGTGCTGCAGGTCTTTATCCCCTACCGGAGCTATGTCAGTGGTCTCAAGTGGCTGACCCTGGCGCTGCTCGCCTACGTCGCCGTGGTGTTTTCGCTGCATGTGGATTGGTGGCAGATCGGTGCTGATTTGTTGCAGTTGCCGCGGGCGTGGGATCATGAGAGGTTGCTCATGGTAGTCGCCGTGTTCGGAACCACGATCAGTCCGTACCTGTTCTTCTGGCAGGCCGGCCAGGAAATGGAGGGTGTCGCGGGCGAACCTGGCCAGCCCCATGACCCGGCAAAAACCGGTCGGCACCTGCGCACTATCAAAGTGGACACGGTCATCGGCATGACCTTTTCCAACCTGATCGCTTTCTTTATCATCGCCAGTGCCGCTGCCACGCTCCACGCAGCCGGAATCACCGACATTCAGACCTCCGCGCAAGCCGCCGAAGCGTTGCGGCCGCTGGCCGGAGACCTTACTTTCCTGCTCTTCAGTCTCGGCATCATCGGCACAGGAATGCTCGCCGTACCCGTTCTGGCCGGCTCCGCTGCCTACGCGATTGCCGAAGCGGCCGGGTGGAACGGCAGCCTCAACCTGCGGCTCGACAAGGGCGAGGGTCGTGGATTCTACGGCCTGATTGCCGCAGCGACCGTCGGCGGAGTGATCCTCACCTTCACGCGCATGGATCCCGTCAGGGAACTGGTGTGGGCCGCCGTTCTCAACGGGGTAATCGCCGTGCCGATCATGGCGGTCATGATGCTGATTGCCAGCCGCAAAGCCACAATGGGCGCACACGTGATCGGCACGCGACTGAGTGCGCTCGGCTGGCTCGCTACCGCCACCATGGCACTGACCGTGACGGCGATGTTGGCAAGCTCCTGAGGCGAAGCTGCTCAGGTTGTCAATTGACGCCGTGGAAATTCGCGGCGATATTACCCAGCGCCCTGTCAGATCCAGGAACCTAACCTGCTACCGACCGCCAGTGCGAGGAAGCCAATGTGACTTCGGTCCGCAGCAAACCGTACTTTTCGCAGGTCATCCTGCTATTCGCCGCAGCGCTATCCTGTTGCTGGCACAGTGTGCTGGCGTCGGCAGAGGAACCACTGGTACCGCTGCATGTCGCCACATTCGATTCCGGGTTTGGCGGCTACCTCACGGCCAAGAGCGTGGAGCGCGAGGCAGCACCGTTGCTGCGCGAATACGCTGCCGACATCACCATTCATCACTACGGCGATACCAGGAATCTTCCCTACGGCGAGAAAACTCCCGAGCAGATCGCGGAGCTCGGCAGCGCAGGCGTTCTGACCGCACTGCGTGAGGGAGCAGATGTGGTTTTCATCGCGTGCAATACCGCCTCCACTCAATATGAGCGCATTCGCCAGGCTGTGGATGCAGCCTACCCTGGCGAGATGAAGCCCGTGATTTCGATCATCGACGCTTCTGCGCAGGAGGCCAAGCAGCGCATCGATTCCGCGCTGGCGGACCACAAGAGCGCTATCTTCGTGATCCTGGCCACGCCCGCCACCGTAAAAAGCATGGTCTACCCGCGGAAGCTTGCGGCGCTCTATGGGACGGCGCTGGCGGAAGAGCCCGCGCAGGCGTACACGCAACCACGCTGGTTCAGTACATCCGGGGCAACCCTGCAGAGCCTCACTCAGAAGAGCGTGCTCAGGCTGCCCGAGGGGCGCCGCATCGACATCTACCAGCTCGCACCCGCGAATTGGGTCGAGATGATCGAGCATGGCGCGGACCTGAAGGTCAAGCATGATGCGGTACAGCGCGATCTGGCACTGCTCCGGGCCGCACTGCCAGCGGGAGCCACGCCGGACGTCGTGGGGTATTTCTGCACGCATTACCCGATCCTCGATGGCATGATCCGCGCCGATATGGCGGCCGGCGCCGCCAGCCCGGACGCCACCAGCTACATAGCGCAGGGGCAGTTGATGGCTACCCTGTTCAAACGCATGGCGGTGGAGCGATTCAAGGGACACGAGCGCGTGCTACCCATCTCCGACCAGGAGATCGCGCGGCTGCAGGAGCGTGCGCGGGCCACCATCACCATCAGCGGCTCCAACAGCGCCACCACGAGTGAACTGGCGCGGACGCTGTTCCCGGGCGATCCCGCTCCGCAGGTCACTGAAGAAGACATGGGTAACCTGCCCGCCACGGCATCCGGGGACAAGCACTGATGTACGGACGACTAGCGGCCCTGCGATCGACATTAGTGGTCGTGGCGAGCGCCGTTCTGGTGGCATCGCTCGCCGCTGCGGCCCCTGCCTCGTCCCCGAAGGAGGACCTGCTGTGGGAGCGATTGCGCGTCTCAATCACCGACGTTGAAAGCCAGCTGAGCGGCGTTGTCGGGGTCGCGATCCTGGATCTCACGACCGGGCGCGAACTCCTGGTACATCCCGACGAGATTTTCCCGCAGGCCAGCTCGATAAAGATCGCCGTGCTGGCCGAGCTGTATCATCAGGAGGCGCAGGCATCCGCAGGCGTGCATGGCAAGGCACGGCTGATGGATCCCTACAAGGTGCGTTCCGAGGATCTGGTTGCCGACAGCGCCATCATGGGTGGGCTGACACCGGGGGTTACGCAGCTCACCAACCGTGATCTCGCCACGATGATGGTCGCCGTGAGCGATAATTCCGCGACCAATGTGCTGATCGATCGCGTCGGCATGGACAACGTGAGGCGCCTGATCGAGGGTCTCGGTCTCAAGAACACACAGCTGCGCCGCAAGATGATGGATCTGAAGGCCGCAACCGAGGGCCGGGAAAATATTTCCACGCCGCGTGAGATGATGCATTTTCTGGAGGCGCTGTATCGAGGCAAGGTCATCGCGCCGCAACTGCAGGATGATTTCCTCGCTGTCCTGGCAACGCCAAAGGACAGCTGGCTGCCTCGGGAACTGCCTCCGGATGTTCGAATCGCCAACAAGCCTGGTTCGCTGGAGGGTGTGCGCAATGATTCCGGGATCGTCTTCGTGCACAACCGGCCTTACGTGATCTGCGTGATGACAACCTTTCTGGCCAGCGAGCGGGCGGGCGAAGCAGCCATCAGCCGGATTTCCGCACAGACCTACAGCGTCTTCGATCGGCTGGCGCGAGCCTCCGAGTACGGGCGGGTGATTTCTCCCGGCAATGGGAATAGCCGCTAGTGCGGTAGCGGTTCGGCGAACCGCGCTCGCCGGTAAAGTCCGCCGGGACACTCAGAGGGCTGCATGCCAAGCGCGCGAGTTATCCTTTATACAGTCCTGGTGATCGTCAATCTGGCGGCTATCATTGCGTGGCTCGTGGTTGCGAAGCGGCGCCACTCTCGTGAGCGACCGACCTGGGCCGACAGCCTCATCGGCTACGTGGCGAATTTTCTCGATACCCTCGGCATCGGCTCCTACGCGCAGATCACCGCGCTGTTCAAGCTGCGGGGCAGGCCGGCAGACGAGTTGATCCCCGGCACGCTCAACGTTGGCAGCAGCGTTCCGGCCTTTCTCGGCTCGCTGCTGTTCTTTGCGGCCGTCGCGGTTGAACCGGTGTTACTCGCCAGCATGGTAATAAGCTCCGGCCTCGGCGCCTGGATCGGCGCGGGCCTGGTCAGCCGGATGCCGCGGCGCGGCATCCAGGTGTTCATGGGCGTGGCGCTGCTGATCGCCGCGGCCTTCTTCGCGATGACGGCGCTCGGTGTTTTCCCGCCGTCCGGAGCGGCTATGGGGCTGTCGGGCTGGCGCTTTGCCGTCGCGGTGTTCGCCAACTTCGTGTTCGGCGCGCTCATGTGCATCGGCATCGGTAACTATGCGCCCAGCATGGTGCTGCTCGGACTGCTCGGTATGCATCCGCTCGCCGCGTACCCGATCATGATCGGCAGCGACGGCGTGCTGATCCCGGTCGCTGCCATGGGATTTCTTCGCTCGGGGCGCTACTCGCACGGCAGCGCACTGGGCCTCACGCTCGGCGGCCTGCTCGGCACCCTGTGCGCCTTCCCACTCGTTAACCGGATTGGTGAGCACCTGACGCTGATGCGCTGGTTCGTGATCGTCGCGGTCGTCTACGCGGCCGTGTCGATGCTGCGCTCGGCTAGAGCGCCGGAACCGCCAGCGCATAGTGTGCATGCGTGATTTTCCAGGCACCCTTGCGCTTGGTCCACACATCGGTCTCAAATGCGTGTTCGTCGATCGTCTTGCCGTCGGCATGGCGGTTGCGCAGCTCGATCTGGAAGCTGGCCACCGCCACATCTCCGGCCGCTGACAGCCGCACGATCATGTCCGAGAGCTTTGCCGAGACGACCACGTTGCCGGCTTGCACATACTTTGGCCATTCCTGCTTGTAGCGGGCGAGCGTCCAGCGCTCGTTGTAGAAGATGGCCACCAGGTCGTCGGCGTAGTAGCTGAAATACTTGTCGAGGCTGTTGGCCGCATAGGCGGCATTCACCTCCTGCTCCAGTTGCGCGATCTCACGCTCGACGGCGTTGGCTGGTGCTGCCTCGGCTACCGGCCAGGCTGCAGCGAATAGCGTGAAACCGGCAAACAATATCGTCATACGTCCCTGCATCATGTTGCTCCCCATTCTTTTACTATGGCATTTCCGGCGGTTGGCGGCGCAGCACCCCGGCATCCAGGCCGCGCATGCTGTTCCGCCCGACCAGCGCCGTCGTTACCCGCAGTTCACGCTGGATGATCTCAAGCGCCCTGGTCACGCCCGCCTCGCCCATGGCAGCGAGCGCGTACAGAAACGACTTGCCGATGAGCACGCCCTGCGCGCCCAGGGCCACGGCCTTGAGGACGTCCTGGCCCGAGCGCACGCCGCCATCGAACAGTACTTCACAACCTCCAGCGATTGCGGCCACAATCTCCGGCAGGACGGCGATCGTGGAAGGTGCGCCATCCAGTTGCCGCCCGCCATGGTTCGAGACGACGATCGCGTCGGCGCCGCTGGCGAGCGCGAGTTTCGCATCCTCGGCATCGAGCACGCCTTTCAAAATGAGTTTCCCCGGCCAGCGGCTGCGCACCCATTCCACATCGCGCCAGTTCGTGGTGGGATCAAACTGCGTCGCCGTCCATTCCGCCAGCGTGCGGATGCCCGAGGCGCCACCGATGCGGCCTTCGAGGTTGCCGAAGCTGCGGCGCTCGCCGAACAGCACCTTGAGCGCCCACGCCGGCTTGCTGGCGACATCCAGGGCGTTTCTGAGCGTTAACCGTGGCGGGATGGTCAGCCCGTTATGCACGTCCCGGTGCCGCTCGCCCAGCACCTGAAGATCGAGTGTCAGCACCAGCGCGGAACAGCCCGCATTGCTTGCCCGATCGATCAGTTCCTGGTTGAAGCCGCGGTCCTTCATCAGGTACTGCTGAAACCAGAAAGGCTGAGCGGTCGCCGCCCGCACATCTTCGATCGAGCAGATAGACAGCGTGCTCAGGCAGAATGGCACCCCGAAGGCGGCCGCGGCGCGCGCGCCCAGGATCTCGCCATCGGAATGAAAGAACCCGGCCAGCCCGGTGGGCGCGATGGCCAGGGGCATGGCGACGGCCCGGCCGAGCAGGGTCGTCGCGGTGGAGACACCCGAGACATCCACCATCACGCGCTGGCGCAGCTCCAGCGCATCGAGATCGGCGCGATTGCGACGCAGCGTGATCTCCTGATACGCGCCGCCATCCGCGTAGTCGAAGATCGCGCGCGGAATGCGGCGGCGCGCGAGCAGTCGCAGATCTTCAATGCTGGTGATGATCGCCACGAAGTACCCTCAAGCATTCTTCAGCGGTATGGATTCCTGCCGCGAATTGTCATATAACCCCCAGCGGACCGCCAGCATCACAGTCCGGACGATATCGATCCCGCGAATTCGCCTGGTTCCTACTGGAGTATATGTATGTATCCACGCGCCGTGTTCCTTGCCCTCAGTTCCGCCCTGCTTGCCATCGCCTGGAGCAACGCACCGGCTCATCCGCCCAAGGCGGACGCCGCGGCCATCGCCGTCTCCATCGCAAACCCGGACCGCCCAGCCGCCGACCGCGAGCGCGACAGTTGGGCAAAGCCGCAGGTCGTGCTCAACTTTCTCGAAGCGCGGCCGGGTATGCAGGTCATCGATTACCTCGCTGGCGATGGCTATTACAGTGAGCTGCTGGCGCGCATCGTCGGCACGAAGGGTCGGGTAATCGTCTATAACAATGGCGGCTACGCGGGCTATATTGGCCAGGAGCTTACGACGCGCTTTGCCGGCAAGCGCGTGCCCAATGCGCTGCTAAAGGTCGCCGAAATCGCCGATCTGAAGAGTCCACCCAGTTCTCTCGATGCAGCGCTGTTCGTCATGTCATACCACGATGTCTATTTCGCACCGCAGGGTGCCGCCGGGCCGATGGGTGATGCCTCGACAATGGTCGCCAATCTGTACACGGCCCTGAAGCCGGGCGGCAGCGTCGTCGTGCAGGATCACGTGGCGAACGCCGGCAGCGACCCTGTGGAGTCCGTGAACAAGCTGCATCGAATCGATCCCGCGGTCGTCAGGCACACCTTTGAGCAGGCAGGTTTCAAGCTCGAAGCCCAGGACGCGACATTCGCAAACACAACGGACGATCACAGCAAACTGGTATTCGATCCGGCGATCCGCCACAAGACAGACCAATTCATGTTTCGCTTTCGCAAGCCGAGGTGATTGGCGTGAGCCTTGCTGAGTTAGCACCAACACATCGTGCTTTCGCGTGGCCAGGTATGCGAGTACAGTTGCCGGCGTCCAATAGCAATCACTTCAGGAGCTGATCATGCGCTACAAGACAATATTGCTGGCTGTGGGGATGGTCGTCGCTTCGGCGGCGTATGCCGATCTCACACCATGGAAGGACTACACCGAAAGTGACGCCGTCTGGTCGGTCACTACTGTCAAAGTTCACTCGAACATGGGAGATGCTTACCTGGAAGGCCTGAAGTCAACCTGGGTGGCGTCGAATGAGGTTGCGATAAAACTCGGACAGATGCTGGAATACCATATCTATCGCAGTGACCTGCCGGAGAGTGGCAATTTCAACCTGCTGCTGGTCGCTAAATTCAAGAACAATGAAATGCTGTCGCCCAACAAGGCGCGCTACGACGCGTTCATGAAGGAGTGGGGAGAAGAGCGCAACAAGAAGAGCACCGAGACCTCACAGCGCGCCTACCCGGCGATGCGTGACATTACCGGTGAATACAACCTGCGGGAAATAACCCTCACGAAGTAGCCATCGACCGCTGCAACGGGGCCGCGCCTGATCCCAATTATGGGGACAGGCGCGGCCTCAATTTCTACGCCACAGCAGCAACACGACCCCCACCAGCACGATGCTCACTGCCAACCATTCGAAGCTGGTGACAATCTCGTTCCCCAGCGTGATCCCCAGGATCAGGGCAACGATCGGGTTGACGTAGGTATAACTGGCGGCCAGCGACGGTGTCGTACGCTCCAGCAGAATCATGTAGGCGGTGTAGCTGATCAGTGAACCGGCGAAAGCCAGGTAGATCCATGAGGCGAGTGCGCGCGGCTGCGGCGGCCAGCTG
>JBAVRE010000005.1:0-15514 GCA_049694695.1 Steroidobacteraceae bacterium
TGTTGAACATGTTCTTCGCCGTGCCCTGCGAAGCCTATTCGGTCGATCCGGTAGCCGCGCAGGCGCTCGACCTGCTGTTCATCCTGCATGCCGATCACGAACAGAACGCCAGCACTTCAACCGTGCGGCTCGCCGGCAGTACCGGCACCAACCCCTACGCCGCCATATCGGCCGGCGTTTCGGCGCTCTGGGGTCCGGCACATGGCGGTGCCAACGAAGCTGTGCTCAATATGCTCGAACAGATCGGCTCGGCCGAGAACATTCCCAGGTATCTGGACATGGTCAAGGACAAGAACAGCCACTTCAAGCTCATGGGCTTTGGGCATCGCGTCTACAAGAATTTCGACCCGCGCGCCAAGATCATTCGCGAGACCTGCCACAAGGTATTGCAGAAGCTCGGGCGCACCGACAACCCGCTGTTCGAGCTGGCGCTGCGCCTGGAAGAAGTGGCCCTCAAAGACGAATATTTCGTCTCGCGCAAGCTTTACCCGAATGTCGATTTCTATTCCGGCATCATCTACAGCGCACTGAAGATTCCGCGCTCGATGTTCACGGTGATGTTCGCCATTGCCCGCACCGTGGGCTGGGTGGCGCACTGGATGGAGATGATCGCCGACCCCGACATGCGCATTGGCCGGCCGCGACAGCTCTACACCGGCCCGGTGCAGCGCGACTATGTCCCGGTCGCCAAGCGCGCCTAGTCGCCGCGCGCCAGCAGGCTGGCCAGCTCTGCCACGTCGGCGCGGCGCATCGGTCGGCCATCCACCGGGCTGAGCGGCGCCTGGCGTATGCCGTCCAGCGGGAACACCGTGGCATCGACCATCTGTGCCTCAATCTGGAAGCGCACGCTCGGAAAGCTGCTGGCGCGATCGGCATCGAGCCGCAGGCGATGTTCGCCCAGCTCGTGGGCGACGCCGCGATCCAGGAGGCTGAGGGCCACGGCGTCGGGGTTATCCGCAAACAGATGCAGGTGCACGTCGGCGTGCGCCGTGGCCGTGCCGCTCAGCACCGCCCCGACCAGGCGCGGCGCGAACTGCTGGAGCGCGCGCATCGCCTGCAGCGCCGCCTGGCGTTGCGCATCCAGAGTTGCCTTATGCGTGTCGGCGGCAAACAGTCGCTGATATTCGGCCAGTGAGGCTTCCACTTCGCTATTGCGCGGCAGCGCGCCCTCGTCGCTCACCCCCAGGCGTTCGGCGGCCTTGCGCTTGGCGGTACCAAAGTCCTGGATGCCGTGCTCCGACATCAGGCGTGCCGCTTCCTGGCTGAGCGCGCGGCGCAGATTCGTGCTGCGCGGTGAGTGGCGTCTTGGCATGAGCGGGCAACCCTAGAACAGCGGCTCGCCGCCGTTGTCCGGAGTATTGGCGGCGTTGCCCAGGGCCGGCACTTTGCCGGCGAAAAAAAATTCATAGACAGTATTGGTATCTCCCTCCGGCGCCAGCAGGCCGCTCTGCGCATCGACGCGCGCCATGACCAGTCCGGGCGGCACGGCACGCGGCACATCCGGCATGCCCCGCAGCCCCTCGCGCATCAGCCGTACCCAGATGGGCACAGCCACGCTGCTGCCTTCCTCGCCTTCACCCAGTGGCCGCTCCTGATCGAAGCCGACCCATACCGTGGCCTCGAGGTTCTGGTTGAAGCCGTTGAACCAGGTGTTGCGCGATTCATTGGTGGTGCCGGTCTTGCCGCTGAGATCGTTGCGACCCAGCACCAGGGCGCGCCGCCCGGTGCCGCGCTTGATGACATCGGCCATGATGTCATCCATGAGCCAGGCGTTGGCGGCCGTGATGATGCGCGTAGCGCGTCGCGCTGCGGGCAGCATCGGCGCCAGGCGTTCGGCCAGCGGCGGCGCCATGGTCAGCCTGGAGCTGGCGGGCAGGTTGGCGGGCGCCGCGCTGACGGGCGTGGCCGCCACGGCGCTGCCCACAGCGGCAGAGTCCGGCTCGGGCGTGAGGCCATTGGTCGCCATATCGGCCGTCTCGCAGGCTGCGCAGGCCACCGCCGGTTCAGCGCGCCACACCGTCTCGCCCACCGCATTTTCGATGCGCTCAATGAAATAAGGCTCCACCTTGAAGCCGCCGTTCGCAAAAGCTGAGTAGCCGGTGGCGACCTGCAGGGGCGTGGCGGTGAGCGTGCCGAGCGCAAGCGTGAGATTGTTCGGCATCGCCGCGCGATCAAAGCCAAAGCGGGCCGCATAGTCGATGACATCGCTGGCGCCCACGGCGCGCAACAGGCGTATCGAGACCAGATTGCGCGAATGCACCAGGGCTTCGCGCAGGCGCGTCGGCCCGCTGAAGGTGCCACCGTCGTTCTCGGGGCGCCAGGTCTGTTCCACCCCCTGATCGGCCACCACGATGGGCGCATCCATGATGACGCTCGCGGGCGTGAATTCATGTTCGAGCGCAGCGGAATACAGAAAGGGCTTGAAGCCCGAGCCTGGCTGGCGATGCGCCTGCGTCACACGGTTATAGGCGTTGCTGAAATAATCGAAACCGCCGATCAGCGCCGCGATGGCGCCATCCTGCGGATCGAGCACTACCAGCGCGCCCTGGGCTTCCGGGATCTGGGCGAGCTGCGCCGCGCCCTGGCCATTGCTGAGTACGTAGACCAGATCGCCGCGCCGCATGATGTCATCGACCTTGCTGCCGCCATTGCGGCCGCGTGCCCAGGCGACGCCCTCGGCCTCGATCTGCGCGAAGCCCGTGCCGCGCACATAGACGCGCGCGGCCGTCGGCGCCACCGAAACCACCACGGCCGACTGCAGATTGCCGACCGGCGGGAAACTGGCCAGCAGGCCCTCGAGCTGGCGTGGCACAGCTTCGGCGCTGATCGGCACATTGCGCAGCGCCCCGCGATAGCCGTGGCGCCGGTCATATTCGATCAGGCCCAACCGCAGGGCGCGATTGGCGGCCGTCTGCAGGCGCCCATCTATGGTGGTGATGGCGCGATACCCCTGGTTGATCGCGGCTTCGCCGAAACGCTCGATCACCTTCATGCGGGCCATTTCCGCGACATAGGGTGCTTCGACGTCGTAGTGCGGCGCGAATTCGCGGGCGTGTATCTCCTCCTCGCCGGCGCGCTTGGCGGTCGCGGCATCGATGTAGTGCAGCGCCTGCATCCGGTGCAGCACGTAGCGGCGCCGGTCAGTGGCGTGCTCGGGGCTGGTCACCGGGTTGTAGCGCGAGGGCGCCTGCGGCAGTCCCGCCAGCATGGCGGCCTCGGCCACGGAAAGCTCAGAGAGCGGCTTGCCGAAATACACTTCAGCGGCGGCGGCCACCCCGTAGGCGCGCTGTCCGAAGAAGATGACGTTCAGATAGGTCTCGAGTATCTGTTGCTTGGTGAAATCACGTTCCATGCGCAGCGTGACGAACACTTCCTGGAGCTTGCGCTGGATGTGCTTGTCCTTGGTGAGGAACATATTGCGCGCGGTCTGCATGGTGATGGTGCTGCCGCCCTGGGTGAACTCCCCGCCCTTCACATCGACCCAGAGCGAGCGCAGCATGCTGAAATAATCGACGCCGCCGTGTTCGAAGAAGCGATCATCTTCGGCCGCCAGAAACGCTTCGCGCACCAGCTGCGGAATATCCGCATAACTCACCGGCACGCGCCGCTGCTCGCCGATCTGCATGATCAGCGCACCGCTCCGGGTATAGACCCTGAGCGGCACCTGCAATGGCGTGTTGCGCATCCCCTCGGAGCTGGGGAGCGAGGGGGCGATGTACACATAACTCGCCAGCAGGGCATAGACGACTCCGAGCAGCAGCACCAATCCGGCTGCCCCGAGGCTAATTAGTACTCGCAGCGTGCGGGACTTCACCTATTCACACTCCGTGTATTGCACTGAACAACGAGCCCATGGTGAACTGCCCGGGCTGTGTAGCGCCGCGGTACCCAACCGGGGCTCGAACGGGACTAAATATGCCTGTAAGAGCGCCGGGGACCAAATTCGTGAGACGACTCACGTTCAATTTAACCGACGGCTGATATATATTGGCGCTATATTCGCGAAAGGTTACTGCTTTGGCGTGCATCTTACTGATAAGGAAGGAAAAACGTGTTCCTGTTCTCGCGTAAGAACCGCCAGTTGCTGGGGTTGGACATCACAACCTCCTCAATCAAGCTGATTGAGCTGGCAACTGCGGGCGGTCAATACCGCGTGGAATCGTATGCTGCAGAGCCTACGCCGCCTAATTCCATGAATGAAAAGACCCTGGTCGACCCGCAAGCGGTCGGCGAGGCCATCCGCCGTGCCGTCAAGCGTTCGGGCGCTTCGAGCAGCGAGGTGGCCATCGCGATCAGCGGCGATGCCGCCATTACCAAGGTCATTCAGATGCCGCGCGGCCTGCGCGATGCCGATCTGGAAGCCCAGGTCGAGATGCAGGCCGATCAATACATCCCGTTTCCGATGGATGAAGTCAGCTACGACTTCGAAGTGCTGGGCCCTTCGGAAAAGGACAACGATTCCGTCGACGTGCTGCTGGTCGCCTCGCGCACCGACTACGTGGAGCAGCGTCGTGCCGCCGTGGCGGCCGCCGGACTGACCGCACGCATCGTCGATGTCGAGGCTTTTGCGCTCGAGAACGCCTGCAAGCTGATGACCCACCAGATGCCCGACGGCGGCATTGACCGCGCCATCGCGGTGGTCGACTTTGGAGCCAGCAGCACCACTTTCAGCGTGCTGCGCAATCTCAAGGTGGTTTACACGCGCGATTTCGCTTTTGGCGGGCAGCAGCTCACCGAAGAAATCATGCGCACCTACGGCCTGACCATGGAAGAGGCGGGGCGCGCCAAGAAGGAAGGCGGCCTGCCAGGCAATTACCAGGCCGAAGTGCTCGACCCGTTCATTGACGACATGACGCAGCAGGTGAGCCGCTCGCTGCAGTTCTATCTCGCCTCGGGCAGTGGGCGCGAGCAGCCGGAAAAAATCCTGATCTGCGGCGGTTGTGGCAATGTGCCCGGTGTCGCCGACGTCATCCAGAGCCGGGTGGGCATCACCGCCGAGAAGGGTGATCCGCTGGGTCAGATGAAACTCTCATCGCGTGCGCGCGCCCAGGCGGTGCAGCGCGATGCGACGGCGCTACTGACGGCCTGCGGCCTGGCCCTGCGGAGCTTCGACTGATATGCCACGCATAAACTTATTGCCCTGGCGCGACCAGCAACGCAAAGAACGCAAGCTGGCCTTCTTCGTGGCGCTCGGTGTTGCGGCGGTCGCCGCCCTGCTGGTCGCCGGCGCGGGCTACGTGATGTTCAACTCCATGATCAGCTCGCAGGAGCGTCGCAACGAGCAGTTGCGCACCGAGATCAAGGCGGTCGATCGGCAGATCGAGGAAATCAACGACCTCGAATCGCAGAAGCAGCGTTTCATTTCGCGCATGCAGGTCATCGAAAAACTGCAGCGCTCCCGTTCTGAAGAAGTGCACCTGTTCGACGAGATCGCCAAGACCATGCCCGATGGCACCTACCTCACTTCGGTACGACAGGTTGGCCGCAAACTGAAGTTTGAAGGCGTGGCGCAGTCCTCGACCCGGGTTTCGACGCTGATGCGCAACATTTCTGCTTCGCAGTGGATGAAAGACCCTGAGCTTGAAGTGGTCGAGAGCAAGAGCGGTTCCACGGTTGGTGACAGTTTTGTGCTCGATGCCGCGCAGGTCACGACGGCCGGCGACGACGACGAGGCGACGGGCACGCCGCGGCGCCGAGTGCGCACCGGAGGCGGCTGATGAATCTACTGGAAGAACTGCGTTCACTCGACCCGCGCGAACCGGGCCGCTGGCCGCTGGTGGTACGTGCCGGCGCGGTCGGCGTCTGTTTCGTGGTGCTGGCCGGAATCGCCAGTTACATGTTCGTGTGGCAGGGCCTGAATCCACAGCGTGAACAGCTGCAGGACCAGGAGCAGCAGCTGCGCACTGAATTTCGCACCAAGCATGCCAAAGCCACCAACCTCGACGTCTACAAGCAGCAGCTGGTCGACATCGAGAAATCTTTCGGCGCCATGCTGCGGCAACTGCCCAGCAAGACCGAGGTCGACAACCTGCTGGTCGATATCTCGCAGACCGGTCTCGCCTCGGCCCTGACCCAGAAGCTGTTCCAACCCGAGGGCGAAATCAAAAAGGATTTCTACGCCGAGCGGCCCATCAAGATCCGCTTCGTGGGCAGCTATCATGAGTTTGGCCAGTTCATCAGTGGCATAGCGGCGCTGCCGCGTATCGTTACCCTGCACGATGTGCAGATGACGGCGGCCGACAAGAGCAATGGCTTTGATCAGCTGACCATGGATCTGACCGCGAAAACCTATCGCTACCTTGATGACGAGGAAGTGGCCTCGGCCGAGGCTGATCGCCGCAAGGCTGAAAAGACCCAGCGGCCAGGTGCCGGAACATGAATGCGAGGCAGTCGATGACGCGTACCCTGGTGCTCGCCGTATTGAGTGGCGCGCTGCTGGCGGCCTGCTCCGGGCGTGATGCTGATCTGAATCGTTTCATCGAAGCGACCAAGAAAGAGCCGGGTGGCCGGGTTGAGCCGCTCCCCGAGGTCAAGCCCTATGACAGCTACGCCTATACCAGTGGCGCGCTGCGCTCGCCCTTCGTGCCGGGCGGCTCGCGTGGTGCCGCTGCCGGCCCGCGCCCTGAATCACAGCGCAATCGTGAGTTCCTCGAACAATTCTCGCTCGACACACTCAAGATGGTCGGCACGATCAATCTCAAGGGCCAGAGCTTCGGGTTGGTGCGCGTCGCCGATGGGCGCGTGCAGCGCGTGCTGGTGGGCAATCGGCTCGGACAGAACGACGGCAAGATCACCGAGATCACGCCAAACAAGATCAGTTTGATCGAACTCGTACCGGATGGCCTGGGTGGTTATATCGAACGACCCGCTGCCATGGCCGTGAACGAGTGATGGATTAGGGAGAGCATGCGAATGAAGCGACCAACCGTTCAACACCTGCGCAGCGCCATGGCGCTGGCAATCACTTGCCTGGCAGCAGCCTTGCTGGCCACGACAGGTGCGCAGGCGGCTGACGCCCCGGCCAATACCCTGCAGTCGATCGACGTGCAGACGGTCGGCGGCAAGCAGGTTCAGCTGACGCTGCATCTGTCGGGTCCGGCACCCGAGCCCATGGCTTTTTCGATTGACAAGCCAGCGCGCATTTCAATCGATCTGCCCGGCACGGCGCTGGCGCTGCCTTCGCGTCGCATCGATGTGGCCTCGGCCGGCGTCGACACCGTGCTCGCCGCCGAAGCCAACGGCCGCTCGCGCATTGTGCTCAACCTCGATCAGATGCAGCCTTACCAGACCCGCGTCGATGGCAATGACATCATCGTCACGGTGGGTGCGGGCCTGCCGGCCGCCAGTGCAATGGCAGCCAGCGCGCCGGCCACGCAAAGCGCCGCCGCCCCGAGCGGCGCGCGTGAAATTCGCAGCATCGACTTTCGTCGCGGCGAAGGCGGCGTCGGCCGCCTGATCGTGCGCCTCTCCGATCCGCGCACACCCATCAACGTGGTGCAGCAGGGTTCACAGATCATTGTCGATTTCAGTGGCGCCGACCTGCCCAGGAAGCTCGCGCGCCGTTACGACACCGGCGATTTCGGCACCCCGGTCAGCGGCTTCGATGCCGTGCGCGTGAACAACGATACGCGCATCGTGCTCAACGCCACCGGCGACTTCCAGCAGCTCGCCTATCAATCCGATGATCAGTATGTCGTCGAGGTGCAGCCCTCGGCCAAGGCCGCCGCGGCCGCCGACGACAAGAAGGAATACAAGGGCGAGAAGATCTCGCTCGACTTCCTCGATATCGAAACCCGTTCAGTGCTGCAGATTCTCGCCGACGCCAGTGGCCAGAACATCGTGGTCAGCGATTCGGTCAAGGGCAATGTGACACTGCGCCTCAAGAGCGTGCCCTGGGATCAGGCGCTCGACATCGTGCTGCGCACCAAGGGGTTGGACAAGCGCCAGGATGGCAACGTCATCATCGTGGCCCCGGCCGACGAGCTGGCCTCGCGCGAAAAAGCCGATCTTGCCTCGAAGAAGGACATTTCGGAACTGGCGCCCATTCGCACCGAGTTCCTGCAGGTGAACTACGCCAAGGCCTCCGATCTCGCCGCGCTACTCAAGGGCAGCACCAGCAGCTCCGTGCTGTCGAGCCGCGGCAGTGTCGCGGTCGATGAGCGCACCAATACACTGTTGCTGTCCGATACTTCCGAGAGCATCGATGCGGTGCGCAAGCTGGTGTCGACGCTGGATATTCCGGTGAAGCAGGTGCTGATCGAGTTGCGCCTGGTCATCGTCAATGACGATTTCGAACGTGATCTGGGCGTGCGCGCCGGCCTGACGGGTGCGCGTAGCAATGGCACCAATGGGTTGTTCGCGACATCGGGCACGGCAGCCAGTACTGACACGACTCTGAGCTCAGCGCTCGGTAGTCGTACGAGCACGACACCGCCCACCGTAGTTGATGTGCCGACGGGTGCTGCGGCAAGCAACCGCTACAACGTCAACTTACCGGTCTCCAATCCCGCTGGCAGCCTCGCGTTTCTGCTATTGGGCTCAGACTATATCGTTGATCTCGAGCTTTCAGCCGCCCAGGCCGAGGGGCGCGGTGAAGTGGTCTCATCGCCGCGAATCATTACGGCGAACCAGAAGGAAGCCACTATCGAACAGGGTACCGAAATCCCGTACCAGCAGTCCGCCTCGAGCGGTGCAACCACGATTTCGTTCAAGAAGGCAGTGCTGTCGCTAAAGGTGAAGCCGCTGATTACGCCGGACAATCGTATTATTCTCGATCTCGCGGTCACCAAGGACAGCGTCGGTCAAGTGATAGTGACATCTGGTGGCGTCAACGTGCCGGCAATCGACACTCGCACGCTCACTACGCAGGTACTGGTAGGTGACGGGCAGACAGTGGTGCTCGGCGGCATTCTCGAAACCACGCGCCGTGATTCGGAAAAGAAGGTGCCGTACATCGGTGATATCCCGGTGTTCGGTCACCTGTTTAAGACTACTACCAAGGTAAACAACAAGAATGAGCTGTTGATCTTCGTGACGCCGAAGATCCTTCGAGAAGGGGTGAAAGTCAATTGACTCATCGAAGAACGTCGGTGAGCCTTACTCATGGATCAATTGCTCAGGTGACCAAGATGTGTAAATTTGGATGGCTGGCGGCGATCGCGGCGGTGGCTCTCGCAGGTTGCGGTGGCAGCGACGTTTCCCTGGGTGGATCCGGCGGCGGCGGCGGCGGCGGCGGCGGCGGTGGTGGTGGTGGCGGCGGCCTGACACTGCAGATGGGCAATGGTACTGGTGCCAGCTTTCAGGCTGGGGTCATCGGTATCAGCAATGCCAACGTTTCGGCTGGCGGAAGTACCAGCTTGACCGTGTCACTGGTTCAGTCCGACGGCACGCTCTATACGCAGTCGGCGACAATCAATTTCAATTCGGCTTGTATTGCGGCGAGCACCGCCAAAATTCAGCCTACGGCGGTCGCTACAACGACAACCGGTATCGCCACTGTTACCTATGTGGCCCAGGGTTGCGGCGGCGCCGATGTCATTTCCGCCACCACTACAATTGGATCACTGTCATATACCGCAACGGGCACTGTGACTGTCGCTCAGGCAGCGATCGGTTCCATTTCGTTCATATCTGCTACTCCGACCAACATCGCTTTGAAGGGTACCGGCGATGCCAGCCGGCCGGAAAGTTCGGTGGTCGTGTTCAAGGTTCTTGATGCTTCTGGTGGACTTCGCAGCGGCACGCCCGTGGATTTTGCTCTCAATACCAACGTCGGCGGAATCACTCTAACTCCATCGACTGCTACCGCGACCAGCGATAGCCAGGGCCTCGTGCAAATCGTGGTCAACGCCGGCACGGTTGCGACGTCGGTGAAGGTTACTGCCACAATTTCACCGCCCGCTGTGCCTGCGCCGATTTCTACGCAGTCCAGTCAGTTAACAATCACGACTGGCATTCCGACCGCTAACAATCTCTCGCTGGCGATCGGGTGTTTCAACGTTGAAGGCTTGACGCAGGACGGTATCACTACGACGGTCTCTGCCTCGCTGGCTGATCGGTTCCAGAATCCGGTGCCCGACGGCACGGCAGTAACGTTTACCACCAGTCATGGTGCCGTCGGTCCGCAGTGCACAACCACTACTGTCAACGGTACCGGCGGCGTTTGTGCTGTGACCTGGCGCAGTCAGGGTTCGCGAACGCCATTGCTCGGTGCTCCCGCCGGACGCGTAGCGTTGCTGGCGACGGCAATCGGTGAGGAGTCCTTCACCGATGGCAACGCCAATGGCGCGTTCGATACCGGGGAAAGTTTTTTTGATACGTCGGAATACTTTCGTGATGACGCGCAGACCGGTAGTTACGCTGCGGGTGATTACTTCTTCGATTTCAACAACAATGGCACGCGCGACGGCGCAGACGGCATTTTTGAAGGCGTGTTGTGTAACGACGTGGCACGCTGCGACGCGACCAAGAAGTCAGCTGGCATCGGTCAGCAGAACGTCATCATCATGTCCGGCAGCGCGGCCTCGATTGATCCTATGGATTCATCTGGCACCGTGATCGCTGCGCCCACAACAATGGCGCTGAATAGCTCTCTGGGCCTGTTGTTCTGGGTGCGAGACGTGAACGGCAACGTGATGCCGGGCGGTACCACAATCGCATTGTCGGCATCCGGTTCCGCCGGCTTGCAGGTGGTCGCGCCGAGTACCTATACCGTGCCGTGTACAGCGCCATTAAACAACGCCAAAGTGTCGGGCGCCACAGCCATACCTTTTACGCTAACCAGCGCGGCCACCAATGGCTCGAGCGTCGTCACGGTTACGGTGACTACGCCACTCAAGTTCGTAACCATCTATCAATTTACGATCACCGTGTAGTTGAACTCTGTTTCTGCCTTGCAGCAGTTAAGCAAGAGCGGCCGCCTTCGGGCGGCCGCTTTGTTTATGATGCCCCTCAACTGAGCAGGGGCGCGCCATGATCGGCACCCAGAACATCTTCCTAGTTGGCCCCATGGGTTCGGGCAAGACCGCCGTGGGCAAGCAGGTTGCGCGGCTGCTCGGCCTGCCCTTCGTTGACAGCGATCATGAGATCGAGCGGCACACCGGCGCCGATATTCCGCTGATCTTTGAGCGCGAGGGCGAGGCGGGCTTCCGTCGGCGCGAGGCCGAGGCGATTGCCGAACTGACCGCGCGCACCGGCATCGTGCTGGCTACCGGCGGCGGCGCCGTGCTTTCGTCCGAAAGCCGTCAACGGTTAAAGACGCATGGCTGGGTGGTTTACCTCGAGACTTCCGTTGCCCAGCAGGCCGAGCGTGCGACCCGCACACGCAACCGGCCGCTGCTCAGCGGGGGCGATGCGCGCCAGCGGCTGCAGGATCTGATGACGATTCGTGAACCCCTGTATCGCGAGGTGGCGGACTTTACCCTCACCACGACCCGCAAGCGGGTGCACCAGGTGGCCGAGCAGATCGTGCTCGCCTATCGCGCGGCGCACGCCTAGGGCCGTCACAGTATACTTGCGGCATAGCACCAGATTGCCGCATGCAGACACTCACGGTAGAACTCAGCGATCGCTCGTACCCGATCAACATCGGCGCCGGGCTGCTGCGCCAGCGGGCACTGCTGCAGGCGGCGGTGCCGGCGCGCGACATACTGCTGGTGAGCAACACGACGATCGCGCCGCTCTACGCCGATGCTTTGCGCGACACCCTGGGCGATCGGCGCATCGTCGAGGTCATACTGCCCGATGGCGAACAGCACAAGACCCTGGCAACCGCCGGGCGCGTCTTCGATGTCCTGATCGCCAACCGCTTCGGTCGCGATGCGCTGGTGCTGGCTCTTGGCGGTGGTGTGGTCGGCGACCTGGCCGGGTTCGTCGCTGCCTGTTATCAGCGCGGCATTGATTTCGTGCAGGTGCCCACCACCCTGCTGGCGCAGGTGGATTCGTCCGTGGGTGGCAAGACCGCTGTCAACCATCCAGGCGGCAAGAATCTCATCGGTGCATTTCATCAACCGCGCGAGGTGCTGGCCGATACCGAAGTGCTCGCGACGCTCCCGGATCGTGAGCTCAGTTGCGGTCTGGCCGAGATCATCAAGTACGGCCTGCTTGCCGACAGCGTGTTCTTCGCCTGGCTGGAAGCGAACATCGATGCACTGCGCCGCCGCGAAGCGAACGCGCTCACCCACGCCATCTTTCGATCCTGCCAGATCAAGGCGCAGATCGTGGGCCGCGACGAGCGCGAGCTGGGCGAGCGTGCGCTGTTGAATCTTGGCCACACCTTCGCTCATGCCATTGAAGCCGCGACCGGCTATGCCGAATGGCTGCACGGCGAGGCGGTGGGCGCCGGGCTGCTGATCGCCGCGAGCATGTCGCAGCGCCTGGGCGCCCTGGGCGCGCAGGATGTGGCGCGCCTCGCCTCGCTGCTCGAACGTGCTGGCCTGCGCAGCGCAGCGCCGCAGTTCGGCGCCGCCACCGCGGCCGAGTTCATGCGCATCGACAAGAAAGTGCAGGCCGGTCGCGTGCGCCTGGTGCTGCTGAAGCGCATCGGCGAAGCCTACATCACCGGCGATTACGCTGATGGCGCGCTGCACAGCACGCTGCTGGAGCACTTCGGCGCATGAGTGCGCAGCCCGTCAATGTACTGGCTGCGTACGCCGCGCACGACGCCCGCTCGCGCGGCCGTCGCTATGCCGAGCCGCCACCGGAATACCGCGGTGAATTTCAACGCGACCGCGATCGCATCATCCACTGCAATGCGTTCCGTCGCCTCGCCTACAAGACCCAGGTGTTCGTCAATCACGAGGGCGACCTGTATCGCACCCGTGTCACGCACTCCATTGAAGTGGCCCAGATCGCGCGCTCGATCGCCCGCGCACTGCAGCTCAACGAACCGCTGGTCGAAGCGATTTCCCTCGCTCACGATCTCGGCCACACGCCCTTCGGCCACGCCGGCCAGGACGCGCTCAACGAGTGCATGCGCGAGCACGGCGGCTTCGAACACAATCTGCAGTCGCTTCGCGTGGTCGACGAACTCGAGGAGCGCTACGCGGATTTTCCAGGACTGAATCTCAGCTTCGAATGTCGCGAAGGCATACTCAAGCATTGCGCGCTGCCCAAGGCCCGCGAGCTCGGTGATGTCGGCCAGCGCTTTGTCGACCGCCAGCAGCCTGGCCTCGAGGCGCAACTCGCCAATCTTGCCGATGAGATCGCCTACAACAATCACGATGTCGACGACGGCCTGCGCGCTGGCCTGATCACGCTGGATGATCTGTGCAGCGTGCAGCTGGTGCGTCGCCATGCCGACGCAGTGCACGCCGCCTACCCCACTTTGCCGGCCCGGCGCAGCATTCACGAGATCGTGCGACGCATGATCAATGAGGTCGTCGTCGATGTCATTCACACCAGTGGTGCACTGCTGCAGGCGGCGGCACCGGCCGATATCGATGCCGTGCGTGGCTATGGCAGCGCGCTGATTGCCATGAGCGCGCCGGTGCGCGAACAACACCTTGAGCTCAAGCGATTCCTGCGTGAACGCGTGTATCGGCATCACCGCGTGCTGCGCATGACCAGCAAGGCACGACGTGTGCTCGAAGCGCTGTTTACGGCTTTCATGGGCGATGTGCGCCTGCTTCCGGAAGAGTATTGCGAAGCCGCCAATCGCGCCGAGGCGGCCGATGGTTCCCGTGGCCGCGCCCGCACAGTTGCTGACTACATTGCCGGCATGACCGATCGCTACGCGATCCTGGAGCATCGTCGTCTGTTTGATCCCGCGGAGCGCACTTGATGAGCAAGAATATTTCCAACCGTGACCGCCTGATCTTCGCGCTCGATGTAGCGGATGCCGCCACCGCCCGCAAACTGGTCGAGCAGCTCGGTGACGCCGTGCAGTTTTACAAGATCGGTCTCGAGTTGTTCATGGCGGGCGAATACTTCCCGCTGCTCGAATGGCTGGTGGCGCGCCACAAGAAGGTGTTCGTCGATCTGAAGTTCTTTGACGTACCTGCCACAGTCGCCGCTGCCGTACGACAGCTGCGCAATCGCGGCGTCACTTTTGCAACCGTGCACGGCAATCAATCGATCATGCAGGCTGCCGCGGAAGCGAAGGGCGACGTAAAGATACTTGGCGTCACGGTGCTCACCAGTCTCGATCGCGGCGATCTGGATGATCTCGGTTTCACCTGCGATGTGCAGCAACTCGTGCTCTCGCGCGCACGTCGCGCCCTCGAAGCCGGCTGCGATGGTGTGGTGTCTTCAGGTCTGGAAGCACAGCTGCTCAGGCAGTACATCGATGATCGGCTGCTGGTGGTCACGCCCGGCATCCGCCCGGTGGAGAATCGCCCGACTGATGATCAGAAGCGCGTGGTCTCCGTTGAGCAGGCCTTTCAATATGGCGCCGACTACATCGTCGTGGGCCGACCGATTCGTGACGCCGCCGACCCGCGGGCCGCGGCGGAGCGCGTGCAGGAGCAGATTGCGGCCACTTTGGCCTGAACTGCCTCGGCAGCGACGCCGTTTCCAGGCAAGCAGCACGCGCCGAAGGGTTTCACCTTGCGGCGCCATATTTACTGAATAAATATACAGGTTCCAATCGCGGAATCACTGCATAGGTCAGCTAAAACAGCACCTTAGCGATCTGCGACCACGCACCGCACCTGGGCCTAAGCCGGCGACACCAAGCCGAAGCCACCGCCCACCCCTTCCATTTCTCGGCTAGCGCAGCATTTCCATTGACATAAGCTACGGCACATAGCTAATGTAAAACCCTGATTACGTTATGTTCAGGGCAGTAACCCGTAGTGCGCGTACCGATATCAACAGAAGAAGAACGCACGGCATTCCTTGAGGCGCTTGAGGAGTCGCTGCGTCCGTTAATGCGTGTGGCACTTAAGTACGGTGCCAATTATGAGGATCTAGTTGAAGTTGTTCGCGGACTGTACATCACGGCATTGCGAGATCAACTCGATGCACAAGGTCGACCGCCGAGTATTTCGCGCCTTGGAATGATGGCTGGTATGTCGCGCCGAGAAATGGAAGAGGCAGTTTCGCGTCGCAACCTAAGAGAACAGCAACGCGCAGAGGCCAATAAGCGATTCGATCAGCTGTGCGTTCTCTTGGCGAAATGGAATGACGATCCAAAGTTCTCTACGCCGTACGGCGCTCCGCTTGATTTGTCACTTCAGGTAGAGGGCAACTTTCGTACGTTCGATGAACTGGTTAACTCTTCCGGAACTGGATTGGATCGAGAGAGTGCTCTTGAGGGTTTGCAGAGGAATGGGTGTGCCGAGGTACACAATCGCCAATTCGTTAGATGCACTACCCGAACTTTTTTGCCGAAGGGGAAAGATCTGTCCCGAATAACGCGTCTAGGGCGCCTGGGCAAGGCATTGCACTCAAATTATGTGCACAACCTACTTAGAGATTCGGATACGCCATCGTTTTTTGAACGCACCATGGTTTCGGATTTTCCGATTTCGCCAGCTGGGTCGCTCGCCTTTCATGCTCAGGTGAGGGCGGATGG
>JBAVRE010000006.1:0-5821 GCA_049694695.1 Steroidobacteraceae bacterium
GGGCAGTCGCGGCGCCGCGAATCGCCTGGGCCTGAAGCCCGGCACGCTCAGGCACCGTATGAAGAAACTCGGAATTTCACGCGCACTTGAGCTTTGAGCGGCAATAGCCACCGCGGTGGATATCCGCACACCGCGGCGGTTACCGCTACCTGCGCAGCTGCTCAGTGCGCCGACTGAAACTTCAACCTTAGGAAATTCAGATACTTGCCGCGCCGGCAGCTGACGGGGCCTGTTGGCTCGGCACTTGCAAGGTCTGTGGCCGTTTAGGTCGTACGTCTGCAGGCGGTCCCCATGCTTCGAATTACAGCGATCCCTGGTCAAACCCTGACCACGATCAGTCTTGAAGGCAAGTTGCTCAAGGCCTGGCTGACCGAGGTGCAAGCCGCGGTCACCACGGCACAATCCACGGACATCGTTCGCCTGAACCTGAACGAACTGCATTACGCCGATGCCGAGGGCATTGAGCTGCTGGGCGCCCTGCGGCGCGGTGGCATTGAGCTCGTCGGCCCCAGCCCCTTCATCGCACAGCTGCTGGCTGCGGCCGATGAGCCGCGCTAACCCGGCCGCTTCAAGACGGGCCAGCAGCGCCCACCACTCATTGCGGCGCCACCACCAGCGGCAGTCGCCATGGCGGCGGGAGCAGCGCCCGGGAATCGCCCGATCACTTGAAAATACCTTTGTTTACAGTGTTTTCACCGCAACCAGCGGCGTTGGCACGGGCATTGCAATTACTACCGCGTGCCCTTTCAACCATTGAATCAACGGAGCTAATGACATGAACAAGAGCAACATCCTGCTACGCAGCGCGATGACCAGCATCGTCGCCATCGGCGCAGCGTCCTTTGCCGTCTCGGCGGTCGCCGCCGACGATCATGCCGGCGAAGAGCAGTGCGCCGGTATCGCCAAGGCTGGCATGAACGACTGCGCCACGATGACCAACGCCTGCCACGGCCACGTGGACAAGGACGGCGATCAGATGGCGTGGATCTACGTCCCAAAAGGCACCTGCGACAAGATCGTGGGCGCAAAAATAGTCAAGGTTGTCGACCCGACGCCGAAGAAGTCCTAGGGGTCGAGGCTTATTGCCTTAAGAAAACGCTCCGGGTGGCGCTGCACCGCCACCCGGAACTCAAACGGGGAAGATCATCATGCGTATGTTTAGCACCAAAAGTCCGCCACCGAACGGCCAATCCTGGATGCCGCAGGCGACACCGGCGCCACAGGTTCTCAGGCCCAGACATTGGTTGCAGCGCCGTCGGCAAACAGCACCCTGGCTGCTGACGCGCTTCCAGAATGCCCACAGCAGTCTTCATTGAGTGCCCCATCATGCATAACAATGAACATACTTGGGCCCTGGTGCTGGCCGCCGGCGAAGGTAGCCGCTTGCGCAGTCTGACCATGACCGCTGGCGGCACCGCCATACCCAAACAATTTTGCTCACTGCGAGGTGGCCCTTCGCTGCTGGACGACGCGCTGGAGCGCGCCGCAGCGGTAGCACCGAATTCGCAGCTGTGTGCCGTGGTAGCCGATCAACATCGCCAATGGTGGTGCGATCCTTTGCGTCGCTTGCCAGATGCCAATGTATTTGCACAGCCAGAAAATCGCGGCACCGCCCATGGCATTCTGCTGCCGCTGCTGCACATCGCCGCGCGTGACCCCGACGCTATCGTCGTGCTGTTGCCTGCCGATCACCATGTCCGCGATGAGCCAGTGCTGGCAGATTCGCTCCGCCAGGCGTGCGCCTTTGCGCGCACCAACACCAATGCTCTGCTGCTGCTGGGCGTACAACCCGATCAACCCGATAGCGAGCTCGGCTATATCGTGCCCAGCACTCGCCACCGCAGGCAGCCGTCGCGGGTGCGGCAGTTTGTCGAAAAACCACCACGCGCCCAGGCCGGTGCGTTGCTCGCGCGCGGCGCGCTATGGAATGTATTTATCATTGCCGCCTCGGTTCGCGCACTGCTGGCGTTGTTCGAGCAGCGTATTGCCGACACTGCACGCAACATGCGCGCCGCGCTCGCAGGCGACGCTGGCGCGCAAGCCGACGCGCTGGCGCGACTCTATCAAGACCTGGGCACCGTGGATTTCTCACGCGACATACTGGAGGGGCAAGAGGCGAAACTGCGCGTCCTGCCGGTGCCTCAGTGCGGTTGGTCGGACCTTGGTACGCCGGAACGCGTCGCGCAGACGCTGCAGCAGCTGCCCGGTACCACAGGCTCCGGTCAAGGCACGAGCGCCACCAGGCCTTATCTGAATCTGGCAGCCGCACATTTGCGCCTGCAGTCCGCGGCGGCGTAGCCACTGCCATGACTAACCTGACACTGGGTCGCGATTCGCTAGGCAGCTTCGAGGCCAGCAGCGAACGCGAATGGCTGGTCACCAATGGCATCGGCGGCTTCGCTGCCGGCACGCTCAGTGGTGTCATCACGCGCCGCTATCAGGGCCTGCTGGTCGCGTCCTTGCGACCGCCCGTCGACCGTACTGTCATGGTCGTGAAACTTGATGCGACCGCGCACTATGGCAATACAACACTCGAACTGGCCACCAATGAATATCTTGATGGCACCGTTGCGCCGCAGGGTTTTCGCCATTTGCAGTCGTTTCGACTCGAAGGACAGACACCGGTCTGGAGCTGGTTGATCGGCGACGCCCTGATCGAACAGCGGGTGTGGATGGTGCACGGCGAAAACACCACCTACGTGACCTTTCACCTGCTGCGGGCGACCGGTCCCGTTACGCTGAAGCTACAGCCACTATGCACCTGGCGCGACTATCACTGGCTGCAGCGCGGCGCGCGCGAGTTCACGGCACGTGCGCTCGACAATGGTTTTGAGGTGTGTGCGCACAGTGGCGCGCACCCGTACCGCATAGTTCTGGAGCGCGGCGATTACACGCTGACTCCGGATTGGCATTGGAATCTTGCACACCGCGCAGAACGCGCGCGCGGCCTGGATGACGCAGAGGATCTGTTCCGCCCGGCCATCATCACCCTGACATTGCAACCGGGAGAATCCGGCGCAGTCGTGCTTACCGCAGAGTCACACTCACCGGTCCCCTCGATCCAGTCGTTTGCGAGCGAACAGCGCCGTCAACAGGAGTTGCTGGGGCGCACTTCAGCGCCCGAGTGGATCCAGCAGCTGACCCTGGCCGCCGACCAGTTCGTGGTGGAACGTCGCGATGATAAGGGCACGGCGCTGGGCACTTCGGTCATTGCCGGCTACCCCTGGTTCAGCGACTGGGGTCGCGACACCATGATCGCACTGCCGGGCCTTACCCTGGCCACCGGCCGCGCCGACCGCGCCGCGGAAATACTGCGCACCTTCGCCCGCTTTGTCAGCGAGGGCATGCTGCCCAATCGCTTTCCGGATGGCGGCGAGGCGCCTGAGTACAACACCGTCGATGCCACACTGTGGTATTTCATCGCCGTTGACGCCTATCTGCGGCAAACCCGCGATGCGCAGCTGCGCCACGATCTGTATCCGGTTCTCAAGGATATCGTTGCCTGGCATCTGCGCGGCACACGTTACGGCATCCATGTGGATAGCGCCGACTCGCTCCTGAGTTCCGGCGCCGCCGGGGTCCAGTTGACCTGGATGGACGCCAAGGTAGGCGATTGGGTGGTAACGCCGCGCATTGGCAAGTGCGTGGAAATCAACGCACTGTGGTTTAACGCTTTGATGATCATGCGCACGCTGGCCACCGAAGAGGGCGACAGCGGCGCGGTCCGTCACTTTGCGACGCTGGCCGAACGGGTGGCGCGCAATTTTAACGAACGCTTCTGGTTCGCGCCGGGTGGCTACCTCGCGGATGTCGTCGATGGCCCGGAAGGTATAACCGATGCGGCTGGCAGGCATATGGATGTCAGTGTGCGACCCAATCAGATCTTTGCGGTCTCGCTGCCTCATTCACTACTTGATAAGGTACGCAGTCGCGCGGTGGTCGCCACGTGCGCTCGCGAATTGTGGACCCCGGTGGGACTGCGCAGCCTCGCGCCGGGTGACCCTCGCTACATCGGCGCATACCAGGGTGGCCCGCGTGAGCGTGATGGCGCTTACCATCAGGGCACAGTGTGGAGCTGGTTGCTGGGTCCCTTTGTCAGCGCGCACTTTCGCGTCCATGGCGATCTCGAGGCCGCGCGTGGCCTGCTGGCAGGCATGGCCGCTCATTTGCGCGAAGGCTGCATCGGTCAGGTCAGTGAAATTTTCGACGGCGACGCCCCGTTCGCTGCGCGCGGCTGTTACGCGCAAGCCTGGGGCGTGGCCGAATTACTACGTTGCTGGAGTGAGCTCAAATGAATGCTGATACCACCGTCATACGGGCCGCCATGTTCGCGAACCTGGAGCGCACCCGACTGGCCGAATGCACTGCCAGCAAGCCCGCCTGGAAATTCTGGGGGCCTTACCTGAGCGAGCGCCAATGGGGCACGGTGCGCGAGGACTACAGCCCGCACGGCAACGCCTGGGAATATTTTCCCCACGAGCAGGCACGCAGCCGCGCCTATCGCTGGGGCGAAGACGGGCTGATGGGTTTTTCAGACAACCAGCAACGCCTGTGCATTTCCATGGCGCTGTGGAATGGGCGCGACCCGATACTCAAGGAGCGCCTCTATGGGCTGACCAATAGCGAAGGCAACCACGGCGAGGACGTCAAGGAACTTTACTACTACCTCGAGGCTACACCGGCACACTCCTACCTGAAAATGCTCTACAAGTACCCGCAGTGCGAGTTTCCGTACTCGGATCTGCTCCATGAGAACCGGCGGCGCGGCAATCAGGCCGCCGAGTACGAACTACTCGACACCGGCGCGTTCGCCGACAACCGCTACTTCGATGTCTTCGTGGAGTACGCGCAGGCCGAGCCCGAAGACATCCTGATGCGTGTGACGGTGCACAACCGCGGTCCCGAGGCCGCCGAGCTGCACGCCCTGCCGCAATTATGTTTCCGCAATACCTGGAGCTGGAAAGCCGATCAGCCCAAACCACAGCTGCGCCTCGAAGGCGGGCACGTCGTCGCCGAACACGCCGAACTGGGGCGCTATCACTGCTACGTCGAGGGCGATGCTACCTGGCTGTTCACCGAAAATGACACCAACCTGCCGCGGCTCTACGGTTCGGACGCGCCGGGGCCTTTCAAGGACGGGTTTCACGATCGCGTCATTCACGGCGCACAACTCGCCGTGAGCGCGCAGCACTCCGGCACCAAGGCCGCAGCCTGGCACCGCCTGCAGGTTCCCGCACAGTCCTCAGTCACTCTCTCGCTGCGTCTCAGTCGCCGCCCCCTGGCGACGCCGTTCGCGCAGTTCGAGCAGTTGCTGGACGCGCGCCGGCGCGAGGCCGACGATTTCTACGCCGTCATGCAACATGACATGCACGATGCCGACGCCCGCATGGTGCAGCGCCAGGCCTTCGCCGGCATGATCTGGAGCAAGCAGTATTTCTACTTTGATATACCCGAGTGGCTCAAGGGTGATCCGGCGCAGCCTGCGCCACCGGCCAACCGGCGTCAGGGTCGCAATCGCGAATGGGCGCACCTGAACAATGCTGACATCATTTCCATGCCGGACAAATGGGAATACCCCTGGTACGCGGCCTGGGATCTGGCCTTTCACACCATTGCGCTGGCACTGGTCGACAGCGGCTTTGCAAAAGAGCAGCTGCAGCTGCTGACGCGCGAATGGTACATGCACCCCAACGGCCAGATTCCGGCCTATGAGTGGGCCTTTGGCGACATCAACCCGCCGGTACATGCCTGGGCGACCTGGCGCGTCTTCCAGATGGATCGCAAGCAGCACGGTGGCTAGGGCGACCTGGCTTTTCTGGAA
>JBAVRE010000007.1:0-1568 GCA_049694695.1 Steroidobacteraceae bacterium
GAGCCCGATGTTTGCGCGCGCCGATGACGTCAACCTGGCTTACAACGATGCGCTTGGTATCGTCAATCTCGCGCAGCCCGACCAGTCCCGCATGGTGATCAAGGTGGCCGGTGGCCACAACTGCTGGCTTGCCAGCCCGCAGGCCTGCGCCGACATTCTCACCACCTGGATCAAGAACTGGGCCGGTGGTGTCAGCAGCGGCGGCACACAGATTCAGCTGGTAGCGCCGGTCGACAAGGACGTGGGCAACAGCAAGACCTTCCCGGCCGACTCGGCCGCGTTTGCAGCCACGGTGTATCCGTTGCTCACACAGTTCTGCTCGCGCTGCCACAGCGCCAATGCCGCGACCCCGCAGACGCCGTACTTTGCCAGCAGCGACGTCAACGAGGCCTATGCCAACGCGCAGGCCAAGATCAACCTGGACACGCCCACGCTGTCGCGCTTCTACGTGCGCCTGCACGATGAGAGCCATAACTGCTGGGCGCCGGCTCCCGGCAGTCCCGTCAGTTGCCCGAACAGTTCCGCGACCATGCTGGCCGCGATCCAGGCCTTCGTCGATGGCATCCAGCCGACGACGGTGGATCCGACCCTGGTGCTCTCCAAGGCGCTCACGCTTTACGATGGCACCATTGCCAGCGGTGGCAACCGTTATGAAACGGGCATCATCGCCAAGTACCAGTTCAAGGAAGGCACTGGCACGATTGCCGACGACACCAGCGGTGTCGACCCGGCCATGAATCTCACCCTGGCGGGCGATACCAGCTGGGTGGGTGGCTGGGGCGTACGTTTCGGCCCGAATGGCGGTGAGGCACGCGGTGGCGCCGCCAGCAGCAAGCTCTACAGCATGATCAAGAGCGGCGGCGAGTTCTCGGTTGAACTGTGGGCCGCGCCGGCCAACGTGACGCAGGAGGACGCCTACATGGCGAGTTACTCCGGCGGCACGGCCTCGCGCAATTTCACCATGTCGCAGCGCGCTTACCAGTACGAAATGCTGGCGCGTTCGAGCGCCACCGACGCCAACGGTGCGCCCGCACTGCTGACGCGCGACGCGGATCGTGACGCGCAGGCTTCGCTGCAGCACGTGGTGCTCACTTACGACCCGGTCAACGGCCGGCGCCTGTACGTGAACGGCAACTACACCGGCGATGTCGATGCCGAGAAAGGCGGCACGATCGGCAACTGGGACGACACCTTCGTGTTCCTGCTGGGCAATGAGACCTCGGGCAACCGCAAGTGGCAGGGCACGCTGCGCTTCGCCGCGGTCTACAACAAGGCGCTGACCCAGGAGCAGATCCAGCAGAATTTCGCAGCCGGCGTCGGCGAGCGTTACTTCCTGCTGTTCAACGTCAGCGCGCTCACCGGTATGAACCAGGCCTACGTGCTGTTCGCCGTGAGCCGCTACGACAGCTACAGCTACCTGTTCGACAAGCCGCTGTTCATCAGCCTTGACCCGGCCGCCAAGCCTGGCAGCATCGCGATCAAGGGCATGCGCATCGGCGTGAACGGCGCCGAAGCGGCGGTGGGCCAGGCGTATGCGCCGCTCGATACGACGGTCACGGACGCTAATT
>JBAVRE010000008.1:0-2752 GCA_049694695.1 Steroidobacteraceae bacterium
AGCCCGAGCAGCCCGATCCACACCAGCAGATGCAGCCAGCCACTCTTCGCACCAACCACGATCTTCATCGCCTGCGGCAGCGGATCATTGATATTGGCAAGGCGCTGCCAGTCGCCGACCGCGCCGGCGAAGATCATGGTGCCGAAAGCCAGCGCGACCAGGGTGAGGATGCCGGCGATGTAGGCGCGCGGGATGGTGCGCTTCGGGTCCTTCGCTTCCTCGGCGGCCATCGCGGCGCCTTCGATCGCCAGAAAAAACCAGATCGCGAAGGGTATCGCAGCAAACATGCCACCTATAGTCGCGAGCGACAGCGTGTCGTGCCCGCCCCAGCCGCCCGCCGTGAAATTGGACCAGGCGAAGCCACCCGCCACAACGCCCATGAACACCAGCAACTCGGCGATCGCCAGGATCGTGACCACGAGTTCGAAGGTTGCGGCGATCGTGACCCCGACGATGTTGAGCGCCATGAACACAAAATAGGCCGCGACCGCCGCGCTGCGCGCCGACAGCGCCGGAAACTGCACGTTCAGGTAAGCGCCGATCGCCAGCGCGATCGCCGGCGGCGCGAACACGAACTCGACCAGGGTCGCAAAGCCGGCGACGTAGCCGCCGAGCGATCCGAACGCGCGGTAGCTGTAGGCGAAAGGACCGCCGGCGTGGGGGATGGCGGTAGTCAGCTCGGTGTAGCTGAAGATAAAGGTCGTGTACATCAGTGCGATGAACACCGTCGTGACCAGAAAGCCGAGCGTGCCCGCCTGGGCCCAACCGTAGCTCCAGCCAAAGTACTCACCGGAGATCACGAGCCCGACGGCGATGCCCCACAGATGCAGGCCGCTGAGCGTGCGCGCGAGTCCGGGCTTGCTTTCAGTCATGATGTTGGCACCGTGGTATGACCTGCTGCTCCAGCCAGTTGCGGATCTCCAGCAGCCGCACTGCTTCGCTGGCCATCGCGGGGCCGAGCCCGTGCTTCCAGAGCAGCGCCGCGTCGGCAGGCTGGCTCTGCAGTTGACGCAGCTCCAGCGCGAAGTCGTGGAGCGCCGGCTCGTCGTGGAACAAACCCTCGTCCACGAGTGTCCTGCCGTAGCGCTCAGCCGCGGCGGCGATATCAATATAGTCGTACTCAGGGTGATACTGCACGCCCCAGAACGTCGTGCGGCCGTGCCTGAAGGCGGCCGCCTGCAGACCCATGTCGTTGCTGGCGAGCGTCAGCGCGCCTGCTGGCAGCGATTCAATGTCATCGCGATGAATAGTCGGCGCCTCGAACACCGCAGGCTTGCCGGCAAACAACGGGTGCGCGCGACCGGCCTCGCTCAACAGGATGCGGCGCGCGAAACCGAATTCCCGGCCGCGCGGGTTCCTGCGCACCACGCCGCCGGCCGCGGTCACCGCGATCTGCAAGCCCCAGCAACTGCCGAAGAACGGCACGCCAGCTTCAAAGACCGCCCTGGCGATTTCGATCTGGCGCTCGATCGCGCCACCGCCGTTGTAGATGTTGAGCGCCGAACCCGTGATCGTGACGCCATCATAGTTCGCCAGACTGACGCCCATGGGCAGCGCGGGCGCCGCATCCGCGGGTCGGATGATGTCGCACACCAGATCGGGCATCAGGCGCCTGAGAACTCGCGCATAGCCGGCGCCCGAGTCGTAGCCGAGTGCAGCGCTCTGTCGGGCGCGAATCTCGGCGACATTACCATCGACGACCAGAATGCGCGGTGCGGCCAAGGCTCAGGTCCCGACCACTGGTTGACCCGAGACCGCGGCGCGAAAGATGCGCTCGAGATCGGCCGCCGTGACGGGAATAGGATTGCCGGAGGCAGACGGATCGATGGCCGCCTCGGCGCCAATGACCGTTGCATTCCCGACATTCACGCCGATCTCGGCGAGCGTGTGCGCGATCCCCAGTTCGCGCCGCAACGCGAGCACCCACGCATAGACGCCGTCATAACCGCGCCCCGGCAGGTCGAGAGCGCGGGCGATGATCTCGCACCTGGCGGCAATCGCTGCGCGATTGAATTGCATGACGTACGGGAGCACGACGGCGTTGGTCAACCCATGGTGGGTGTTGAAGAACGATCCCACTGGATGCGCGATGGCATGCACGCCGCCGAGCCCCTTCTGGAACGCCGTCGCGCCCATCGAGGCCGCGGCCAGCATGTAGGCGCGCGCTTCGATATCCGCGCCGTTCGCGCAGGCGCGCGGCAGGTAGGTGGCGACCAGGCGCATGCCCTCGAGGGCAATGCCGTCCGCGAGCGGGTGAAACCCGGGCGCGCAGTAGGCTTCGAAGCAGTGCACGAAGGCATCCATGCCGGTCGCGGCAGTCACCCAGCGCGGCAACCCCACGGTCAGTTCCGGATCGGATATGACGACCTTCGGCATCATCAGCGGGTGAAAAATGATTTTCTTCTGGTGTGTGGTTTCGTTGAGGATGACCCCGGCACGCCCGACCTCGGAGCCGGTGCCGGCCGTGGTCGGGATGGCGACCACCGGGGCGATACCCGCGGCGTCCGCCCGGGTCCACCAGTCGCCGATGTCCTCGAAATCCCACAGCGGCCGCGTCTGTCCGGACATGAACGCGACCACCTTGCCGGTGTCGAGCGCCGCACCACCGCCCATCGCGACCACGCCATCATGGCTACCTGCGCGGTACGCGCTGAGCCCGGCCTCGACGTGCGCCGCGGTCGGATTGCCTTGCACGCCACCAAACACCGGCGCGCCGCCGATTGCCGCGCTGGCGGCGCGGACCATCGGGCTG
>JBAVRE010000009.1:0-13360 GCA_049694695.1 Steroidobacteraceae bacterium
GTGCGCGAGGTGTGCGATGCGCTGCTGGCCGCGCGCGCGCGACGCCGCTGATGCGCCGCTGGTGGCTGCTGCTGGTATTCGCTGCCGCCCTGGGGCTGTGGCTGTGGCAGACCAGCCCGCGCCAGGAAGCCAGCGACACCAGTACCGCAACCGCCCGCCAGAGCACGCAATCGGGTTACGTAGCAATCGGCGCCGACCTGCTCGACACCGGCGCCGACGGTCAGCCGCAGTTTCGTCTGCGCGCCGCGCGCATAGCCCAGGCGGCGCCGAGTTCCGATGTCATACTCACCGACCCAGAATTTGAATACCAGGGCGGGGGCGTCTGGCACCTGAGTGCGCAGGCCGGCCTGCTCCCGCCGGCTATGCAGCGCCTGCAGCTTCGCGGCACGGTGCTCGCGACCGGCACGCTCGGCGGTGCACCGATCCGCATCCGCAGCGAATCACTGGCGGTCGATCTGCAGCAGCAACAGCTCGACACGCCATTGGCCGTGAACATCGACTGGGGCCGCAACCGGCTGAACGCCACCGGTCTACATGCGGATATGAAGAGCGACAGTCTGCGACTAGAATCGGACATTCATGGCGAATTTACCCACTGACCTGCGCGCCGGCCTGCTGGCGCTGCTCATGCTGCCCGCGGGCTTGACCTGGCAGCAGGATGCGCGCGCCGCCAGCGATCAACCGGAGGCGGCATGCGCCGCAGGCAATCTGTGTTTCAGTGCCAACGGCCCGGCTGATTACCAACGCGACCGGGTCGTGTTGCACGACATCGTGGTCTATCAGGGCGGCAGCCCGATGCGGGTCAGGGCGCAGCTGGCCGAAGCTTCAAGCCTCGATTTCAATGACAGCACCTGGGCGTTCAGCGGCGCGGTCGAAGTGCGCGTCGCCCAGGGCAGGCTCACTGCCGACAAAGCCCGGGTCCATTTTCTTGCCAGCCGGCTTGCCATGGCGAGCGCCTTCGGTGCACCTGCCACCTTTGAGAGCGACAGTGGCATCAGCGGCCACGCTGCCAGCGTTGACTACGACCTGAAGGCCGGGGAGATACGCCTGCGCGGCGACGCCTGGATTTCCCGCGATGGCTGCAATGAAACCCGCGCCGCGCTGTTCGTCTATAACCTGGCCCAGAAGAGCGTGCACGCGCAGGGCTCGGAGACGGCCGGCGGTTCCGGGCGCGTGCAGGGCACCATCCGCCAGTGCAAACCGGTACGGCCGGCGCCCGGCGGGCCTGCCGGCGACAAGCCGTGAGTACGCTGCGCGCCGACCGACTCTGCAAGAGCTACCGCGCACGCCAGGTAGTGAACGAGTTGTCACTGGAAATACACCCCGGTGAGGTGGTCGGGCTGCTGGGCCCCAACGGCGCCGGTAAAACCACAGCCTTCTACATGATCGTGGGGCTGGTGCGTGCCGACAGCGGCAGCATCCGCCTCGATGATCGTGATCTCACCGGGCTTGGCATCGATGAGCGCGCCCGCCTCGGGCTCGGCTACCTGCCGCAGGAAGCCTCGGTATTCCGCCGCCTGTCGAGCGCCGACAACATTATGGCAATTCTGGAGCTGCGCACTGAACTCGATGCCGCAACGCGCAATCGCCGCCTGGAGGAGCTGCTCGAGCAGCTGCACATCGGCCACGTACGCGCCAGCCTCGGCATGTCGCTCTCGGGCGGCGAACGCCGGCGCGTGGAAATTGCCCGCGCCCTGGCGGCCGAACCGCGGTTTATACTGCTCGACGAGCCCTTTGCCGGAGTCGATCCGCTTTCGGTGGCGGATATCCAGCAGATCATCCGCGAACTGGCGGGGCGCGGCATCGGCGTGCTGATCACCGACCATAATGTGCGCGAAACGCTCGGTGTCTGCACGCGCGCCTACATCGTCAATCGCGGTGCGGTAATTGCTTCCGGATCTGGAGCAGAAGTGCTTGCCAACCCGGTGGTGCGTGAGGTGTACTTGGGTGAATCCTTCAGCCTGTAGTCTACTCATTGCTTAAAGCCTCCCTGCAGCTCCGACTTGGCCAGCAACTGTCGATGACCCCGCAGCTGCAACAGGCCATACGCCTGCTGCAATTGCCGACCATCGAGTTGCTGGCGCACATACGCGAGGCGCTCGAATCCAACGTCATGCTCGAACAGGACGAAGACGCCGAGAGCGCCGCGTTTCAACCGCTCGCTACCACCGAAATGGGTGGCGAGCAGAGCTCAGGCGAACCGGCCACTGAAGTCGAGGTGATCGACGATAGCTGGAACGACCAGAGCGTCGGGCCTGCGGAAAACCCCTGGAGCCCGGGCGATGATGAGCGCCAGCAGGAATTCGCCGACGCAGGCGGCACTTCGCTGCGCGATCACCTGCTCTGGCAGCTCGAGCTGGCACAACTGACACCGCGGGAACTGGCCATTGGCCGCGCTATTGTCGATGCCATCAGGGACGATGGCTATCTGGGCGACCCGCTGGAAGAGATCGCCACCACGCTACGCCCCGAGATTGACTGCGACGCGCAGGAAGTGGCCAGCGTACTCGACATGGTGCAGACGCTCGATCCCTCCGGAGTCGGCGCCCGCACGTTGAGCGAATGCCTGCTGCTGCAGCTCGCGCAACTGGACGTCGACACGCCGGGACTGGCAAGCGCGCGCGTGCTGGCGCGCGATCATCTCGAGCTGGTCGCCAGCCGCGATCTGGCCGCGCTGCACCAGGCGCTGCACGGCTCGGATGAAGAGCTGGAAGAGGCGCTGGTGCTGGTGCGCGCCTGTCACCCGCGGCCCGGATCGGTATTCAGCGCCGCCGCACCGGAATATATCGTGCCCGACGTGTTCGTGCGCCGCACCGCCCGCGGCTGGTCGGTCGAGATCAATGGCGCCACACTGCCGCGCGTGCGCGTCAACCAGGGTTACGCGCAGCTGCTGGGGCGCGGCGCCGGCCACGCCACCATGCGCACCCAGCTGCAGGAGGCCCGCTGGCTGCTCAAGAGCCTCGAGATCCGCCAGGATACACTGATCAGGGTCGCGCGCTCGATCGTCGAACGGCAGAGTGAGTTTCTTGAACAGGGTGAAGAGCACATGCGGCCGATGATTCTGCGCGACATCGCCGCCGCCATCGGCATGCACGAATCAACCGTGTCACGCATCACCTCAGGAAAATACATGCATACGCCGCGCGGCGTGTTCGAGCTGCGTTATTTCTTTTCCAGCCAGGTCGAAGGCGCCAATGGCAGCGCCGGCACCTCCTCGACCGCCATTCGCGCCAAGATCCGCAAACTGATACGCGACGAAGACACCAGCAATCCGTTGAGCGACAGTCGCCTGGCCGAGCTGCTCTCCGGCGAGGGCATACCGGTGGCGCGCCGCACAGTGGCCAAGTACCGCGAAATCATGGGGCTCGCGCCCTCCAATGAGCGGCGCCGGGTTGCCGCATCATGACCGACTCACCTTCCATATCACCATCTGTCCCACATCACCAGGAGAAGCCCATGCAATTGAGCGTCACCGGCCATCACGTCGAGATCACGGCCTCGCTGCGCAGTTACGTGGAGAAAAAACTGGAGCGCCTGACGCGCCACTTCGAACAGGTCATCGATGCGCACTGCGTACTGACGGTGGAAAAGCTGCAGCACCGGGCCGAAGCGACCCTGCATGTGCGCGGTGAGACCATTCACGCAGTGGCCGAAGAGGAAAACATGTACGCCTCCATTGATGCGCTGGCCGACAAGCTCGACCGGCGGGTGCGCAAGCACAAGGAAAAGGTCACCGATCATCACGCTGCCGAGGCGCAAAAGAGCGCGCGCCTTTAGGGCGCCGGCCAGCCTGGGGTAACGGCATTGCGACTGATCATCGTCAGCGGGCTGTCGGGCGCGGGTAAGAGCGTCGCACTGCACATGCTTGAGGACCTGGGCTATTACTGCATCGACAACATCCCGGCAGCGCTGCTCAAGCCATTCATTGCGCACACCGTCCGCGGCAGCGAAAAGATCTATGAACGCACCGCCGTCGGCCTGGACGCGCGCAATACCGACGCCGAAATCGCCTCCGTGCCTACGCTGGTCGATGAACTCGAGCGCAGCGGCATTGACTGCGAAGTGCTGTTTCTGGTCGCCAATGACGATGAGCTGTTGCGCCGCTTCGCCGAGACCCGTCGCGCCCACCCGCTCAGCCGCCAGGGCGAGAGCCTGCGCGAGGCCATCGCCACCGAGCACCGGTTGCTCGAGCCGGTGCTCAATTGCGCCGACCTGGTAATCGACACCTCACGCATGGGCGTGCACGGGCTGCGCGACCTGATCTACCGGCGTCTCGATCCGCGTTCGAAGGACCGGCTGTCGATTCTGGTGGAGTCCTTCGGCTTCAAGCACGGCATTCCCGGCGATGCCGACTTCGTGTTCGACGCCCGCTCGCTCCCCAACCCATACTGGGAGAGCGCGCTGCGCCCGCTCACCGGACGCGATGCGGCAGTGGTGCAATTCCTCGAAGAACAAACGGGCGTGCGCATCTTCATCGAAGATGTGGAAAAGTTCATGCATGCGCGCATTCCGGAATATCGCGCCAGCGCGCGCCGCTACCTGACGGTAGCGATTGGCTGCACCGGCGGACAACATCGTTCCGTATACATTGCCGAGCAGCTGGCCACGCGCTTCGCCAGCAGTTTCCCGGAAGTACGCTTGCGCCATTCGGGGCTGGCGGAAGCGAGCTCACCGCCGCCGGTGGCGCGCAGCGTGCGCCCCGAACACAGCAGCTGAGCGTCGCGGGCGCTAGCCGCCGGCGCGCCTGGCCGCATAGCCGCGCCGGCAGAGTTCAGTGACCAGCGTGTCGCGGTGTTCGCCCTGAATCTCGATCGCGCCCTCACGCACCGTGCCGCCTGAGCCGCAGCGGCGCTTGAGCTCGCCCGCCAGCGTCGTCAGTGCCTCATCGCCCAGTGGCAGGCCGGTGATCAGCGTGACCGCTTTACCGCCCCGGCCCTGCGTCTGGCGCGAGACGCGCACCGCGCCCGCGCCCGGGCGCACGCTCTGGCCGCGCTGGTCCTTGCAGGCGCATTGCGCAATGGGTCGGCGGCAGCCGGGACAGATGCGGCCGACATCGCTGCGATAGACGATGCTCATCGGGCAGCAGCACCCCTGGCAGTAGCGCCAACTGCCACCGGCGCCCTGGCCCCGGCGTCCGCCACCGCCAGGGCCGCCATGTCGACGATGCGCCGCACCGTGGCCGAGGTAGTCAATATATGCACCGGGCGCGCGACGCCGAGCAAAATGCCACCCACCGTGACGCCGCCGCCGGCCGCGACGCGCAGCGCGTTGTAGGTGATATTGGCGGCATCGACGTTGGGCATGATGAGCAGGTTGGCATCGCCCCTGAGCCGCGAGCCGGGAAATTCGAGTTCACGGATTACGCCCGACAGCGCTGAATCGGCGCGCATTTCGCCATCCACCTCGAGCTCGGGCGCACGCGCGATGATCAGTTCCAGCGCGGCGCGCATCTTCCGTGCCGAGACGGCCTCGCTGCTGCCAAAGTTGGAATGCGAGAGCAACGCCACCCGCGGCGTGAGCCCGAAGCGGGTCAACTGCTCGGCAGCAAGCAGCGTCATTTCGGCCACCTGCGCCGCGTCCGGGTCGCGATTGACGTGCGTGTCGCAGATGAATAGCTGCCGGTCCGGCAGGATCAGCATCTGCATCGTCGCGACGGTGGCGACGCCGGGCCGCATGCCGATCACGCGCCGCACGTATTTCAGGTGATCGAGATAATTGCCGACCGTGCCGCACAGCATGGCGTCGGCATCACCGCGCCGCACCAGTACCGCGCCGATCAGCGAAGTGCGGTTGCGCATCTCTTCCATGGCAATCTCGCGGGTCACGCCCTGGCGTCGCGCCAGCTGGTAATACTCGCTCCAGGCGTCGCGAAAGCGCGCATCGTTGTGCACGTTCACGCCCTCGCAATTGACACCGAGTCGCAGGCGCAGTCCCAGTTTCTCGATGCGCGCGGCGATCAGTTCGGTGCGGCCGATGAGCACCGGATAGGCCAGAGCCTCATCGACCACCACCTGGGCGGCCTGCAGCACCCGCGGGTCTTCGCCCTCAGCGAAAATCACGCGCTGCGGGCGCGCCTGCGCCGAAGCATAGACGGTGCGCATGGCCGACGCGGTCTGATACACAAACTGGGTGAGCCGCGCCCGATAGGCGGCCAGGTCGCTGATCGGGCGCGTCGCCACACCGCTGTCCATGGCCGCCTTGGCGACCGCCGGCGCAATGGTGGTGATCAATCGCGGATCGAAGGCACGTGGAATCAGAAACTCGGGGCCGAAACTGGCACCACTCGTACCATAGGCGGCGGTGGCGACGTCAGACTGCTCCGCCTGCGCCAGCTCGGCCAGCGCATGCACCGTGGCCAGTTTCATCGCCTCGTTGATCACCGTGGCGCCAACGTCGAGCGCACCGCGGAAGATAAAGGGGAAGCACAGCGAGTTGTTCACCTGATTCGGATAATCCGAGCGGCCGGTGCCGACAATGCAATCGGGCCGGGCGGCGCGCGCCAGCTCGGGACGAATCTCGGGTTCGGGGTTGGCCAGCGCCAGGATGATGGGCCGCACCGCCATGCGCGCCACATCTTCACCCTTGAGCACACCGGGCCCGGACAAGCCCAGGAATACATCGGCACCCTCGACAATCTGCGCCAGCGTGCGCAGCGCCGTCGCTTGCGCATAGCGCAGTTTGTCGCGGTCGGTTTTCGCCCGACCCACATAGACCACGCCGCGGCTGTCCGCGATGGTGATGTTTTCCTTGCGCAGCCCCACTGCCGTCAGCAGATCGAGGCAGGCCAGCGCCGCAGCCCCGGCCCCCGAGACCGCCACCTTCACGGTGTCGATCCGCTTGCCAACCACCTTGAGACCATTGAGCACGGCCGCCGTCACGATGATTGCAGTGCCGTGCTGATCGTCGTGAAACACCGGTATTTTCATGCGCTCGCGCAGCTTGCGCTCGATATAGAAACACTCCGGCGCCTTGATATCCTCGAGATTGATACCGCCAAAGGTGGGCTCGAGCGCCGCGATGATGTCCACCAGTTTGTCCGGATCGGTCTCCGCCACCTCGATATCGAATACATCGATACCGGCGAATTTCTTGAACAGGCAGCCCTTGCCTTCCATCACCGGCTTGGCCGCCAGCGGCCCGATATTCCCCAGGCCCAGCACCGCAGTGCCATTGGTGACCACGGCGACCAGGTTGGCGCGCGCCGACATGTTGGCGGCTTCCAGCGGGTTATCCCTGATCGCCAGGCTCGCGTAGGCGACGCCCGGAGAATAGGCCAGCGACAGATCGCGTTGATTGGCGAGCGCCTTGGTGGGCGTCAGTGCAATCTTCCCCGGCATCGGCAGGCGGTGATAATCAAGCGCCGCCTGTTTTAGTTCATCTTCCACGGCTGCGATCCCCAGGCTGAAACGGACACGATACTGCGTCCTTATTGCTGATGCACCTTTGCTCAGCCGCGGCGCGCCACGTCCTGCATCAGTGCCGGCAGCTTGATGGTGTGATCAAGCGGCGCGCCGCTCAGAAATTCCAGCAGCTCGTCGCGCTGCGCCAGCGCATCGCGCCGGCCCAGCGCAATGAGTTCCTGGGTAAAACTCGATTCGAACATCAGATAGCTGATGAGCTGCGCTCCCGCCGTGCCGCGCGCGCCCATCACGCGCAGCAGGGCACGCAGGCTGCGTGGCAGGCTGTGCACGTGGCGCGTGGCAATAATGCGCAGATCTTCGCTGGGCGCGATCATCAGGGTGGCGATCTTGTGCACGCCGGGCACCGCCTGCGGCGCCACTTCGGCCACCTGGTTGAGGCGTGCCACATGCTCCACGTTGGCGTAAATCTGATCCATGAACAGGGTATCGAGCATGTAACCGAACAGTTGTCCCAGGGTGGGCGGCAACAGCGCAGTGCGTGGCCGCGCCGTCACACCGGCGCCCTGCTCGGAGCGCACCCCGATGATCAGCAGGCGGTCGGCTCCCAGGTGTATGGCCGGGCTCAGCGGCCACAGCTGCCGCTGCGCGCCATCGCCGTAATATTCGCCGTCGAGCATGACCGGCGGAAACAGCAGGGGCACGCCCATGCTGGCCATCAGGTGATCGAGCGTCAGCGGCTCGCGCCGGCCCACGCGCTGGTGCCGCTCCCAGTCACCCAGGTCGCTGGCGCCATCGAAGAACGCCACCGACGCGGCACTGCTGTAACTCGTGGCGCACAGCGCCAGGGCGCGCAGCGCGCCAACGCGCACGCTGCGCTGCAGGTGATGCCAGTTGATGTTGCGTTCCAGCAGGCGGCGCAACGGCGTGTTGTCGAACAGCGCACGCGGCGGTGGCAGCAGCAGCCCGCCAGACATGAGCGACAGTCCCCAGTGCAGCCCCGAGCGCAGCATGCTGAAGGCATCGGCGCGGAACACCTGATCGACGTGAAAGCCGGCCCAGACGGATTCGAGGGCGGCAACGCCGCGCTGCCAGCGAAACGCCTCAGTGGCCAGCACCGTAGCCGCCACCGCGCCCGCCGAAGTGCCGACGATAATGGGAAACGGATTGGGCGCATCCGGCAACAGATCGGCGATCGCCCGCAGCACGCCGACCTGATAGGCGGCGCGCGCGCCGCCACCTGGCAACACCAGGCCCACGGTGTTGCCAACCCCGGCGCGTGCGGCTGGTGGCGACTGGCTGCTCACACGCATAAGATACGCCCAATCGCCCGAGGTACGACATGAACGCAAGTCTCGTTTCGCGTGCTAATTCACTTATGCTCGCTGCCCTGCTCAGCCTGTCGGTGTGCGGCCTGCCGCCGCCTGCCCAGGCCGCCGCCCAGGCTCCGATCGGCAAGCCGGCCCCGGCCTTTCGCCTGCAGGATCAGCACGACGCCTGGATCAGCCTGGCTGACCAGAAGGGCAAATGGCTGGTGGTCTACTTCTACCCGATGGATGAAACGCCTGGCTGCACTACCGAAGCCTGCGAATTTCGCGACAATATCTTCGCGTTCCGAAAGCTCGGCGTGCAGGTGCTCGGCATCAGCGTGCAGGACGTGGCCTCCAAGAAGCAGTTCGCCAGCAAGTACAGCCTGCCCTTCTCGGTGCTGGCCGATGGCGATAAATCGGTGGCCAGGGCCTATGGCGTCCTGGGCATGCTGGGCTTTGCGCGACGCGAGACCTTCGTGATCGACCCGCAGGGGCGCATTGCGCGTCATTACGCCAGCGTCGACCCGAAGCAGCACTCACGGCAGCTGCTGATCGACCTGCAGGCACTGATTAGACCTGCGACGTAACTCTCCGCGCTCGCAGATTTGGATTCGAAGCGACGGATAGGAAAACAATGGGCGACGGGCGAGGCGCTGTGCGCTCGGCTCTCTCCCGCTGCGAAAACGCCATGAAATGCTGAACCACCGCCCCGCCAACCGCTTACGCGCTGCCCTTCCCGCTCTTAGCGCTGAGTAACCCGCACGATCTGCATCGAGTTCGTGCCCCCCGACACCCCCGACAGATCCCCCTTGGTCAGAATCACCAGATCATTCACATCCACCAGTCGCTGCTCCAGCAGGCGATCAAAGATCGTCTGGTACAGCTTCAGCGCATCCGTGTGCGTGATATCGAAGGGCACCGCGTAGACACCGCGATAGAGCGTGACGCGTCGGCGGGTACCTTCGTGGCGGGTAAAGGCGTAGATGGGAATGTCGGCGCGGATGCGACTCATCCACAGCGGCGTCATGCCTGATTCGGTCAACGCCACGATCGCCCGCACGCGCATGTGATTGGCCGTGTACATGACGGCGCGTGAGATGGCTTCTTCAGTATTGCCAAACTCGTCTTCAGCACGCACCAGGGCGCGCTGCGTGCCAAGCTGGTATTTTTCGGCGCCGCGAATCACATCGGCCATCGCCTGCACGGCTTTCACCGGATATTTGCCGGCCGCGGTTTCGGCCGAGAGCATGACGGCATCGGTGCCATCGAGCACTGCATTGGCAACATCGCTGACTTCGGCGCGGGTCGGCATCGGATTCTGGATCATCGATTCCATCATCTGCGTGGCGGTGATCACCACGCGATTGCGCGCCAGCGACTGCGCAATGATGGTTTTCTGCAGGCCGGTGAGCTCAGCGTAGCCCATCTCGACGCCCAGATCGCCGCGCGCCACCATCACCACATCGGTAACGGCAAGGATGCCGGCCAGATTGTCGAGCGCCTCGTGGCGTTCGATCTTGGCGACCACGCGCGCCTCGCCACGCCATTTGCGCAGCTCGCTCTGTGCGCGCCGGATGTCATCGCCATCGCGCGCGAAGGAAACCGCCAGGTAGTCGATGCCGAGCTCGGCGGCGAGCCGGATGTCGCCGAAGTCCTTCTCGGTGAGCGCCGGCGCCGAAATGCCGCCGCCCTGGCGATTGACGCCCTTGCGGTTGGAGAGTTCGCCGCCAGCCGTGACCACGCAGTGGATACGCGAGCCAACGACGCGTTCGACACCCAGGGTGATCTGCCCATCGGCAAGCAACAGGGTGTCCCCGGGACGCACGTCGGCGGGCAGGTTTTGATACGCGCAGCCCACCTCGTTGATATTGCCCCCCGCCGGGTCGAGCGCCGTGTCGAGATCAAAGGCGGCGCCTTCGACCAGCTGGACGCTGCCGTTGGCGAAGCTCTCGATGCGAATCTTGGGACCGGCCAGATCGGCGAGCACGCCAATGTAACGGTCGGCCGCCAGGCCGGCGGCGCGTACCATGTCGATGCGCTGGCGCTGCGAATCGCGCGTGCCATGTGAAAAATTAATGCGCGCCACATCCAGGCCGGCGGCCACCATGCCGGCAATGACCGCCGGATCATCCGTGGCGGGACCCAGCGTGGCGACGATCTTGGTGCGACGGGCGGTATCCACTCAGCCTCCGGCGCGCGCTTGCAGCATGGCGACGGCGGGCAGGGTCTTGCCCTCGACGAACTCGAGAAAAGCGCCGCCACCCGTGGAAATGTAGGAAATGCTGTCCTCCACCCCGTATTTTTCGATGGCCGCGAGCGTGTCGCCGCCGCCGGCCAGCGAGTAGGCCGTGCTGCTGGCGATGGCATTGGCAATCGCCCTGGTGCCCTCGCCAAACTGGTCGAATTCGAACACGCCGACCGGGCCGTTCCAGAGGATGGTGCCGGCCGTCTTGAGCCGCGCGCTCAGCGCATCGGCGGTATCGGGGCCGATGTCGAGAATCATTTCATCGGCGGCCACTTCGCCCACCGCACGCACATCGGCGTGCGCGGTGGCCGCGAATTCACGCGCCACCACCACGTCGGTGGGCAGGGGAATGGCGGCGCCGCGGGCCCGTGCGCGCTCGAGCAGCCGGCGCGCCATATCGAGCATGTCCATCTCGCACAGCGATTTGCCCACTGCCACGCCGCTGGCGGCCAGGAAGGTATTGGCGATGCCGCCACCGACAATGAGCAGGTCGACTTTGTCGAGCAGTGTCTCCAGTACGGTCAGCTTGGTCGAGACCTTGGAACCGGCGACGATCGCCACCAGCGGCCGCCGGGGATTGAGCAGCGCGCGCTCGAGCGCCTCGAGCTCGGCCACCAGCAAGGGACCGGCGCAGGCCACGGGCGCAAAGCGACCGACGCCGTGAGTGCTGGATTCGGCGCGATGCGCGGTGCCAAAGGCATCCATGACATAGACATCGCACAACGCGGCCATGCGGCGCGAGAGCGCCTCGTCGTCGGCTTTCTCGCCCGGGTTATAGCGCACGTTTTCGCACAACACCGCCTGGCCGGGTTCGCAGTCCACGCCATCGAGCCAGTTGCTGACCAGCGGCACCGCATGGCCCAGCAGTTCCGAAAGCCGCGTGGCCACCGGCGCCAGCGAAAACTCGGGCTCAAACTTGCCTTCCTTGGGCCGCCCGAGGTGCGAGAGGATCATCACCCGCGCGCCCTTCTCGAGCGCCATGCGAATCGTGGGCAAGGCGGCGCGGATGCGCGCATCGCTGGAAACCGCGCCATCGTGCACCGGCACGTTCAGGTCCTCGCGGATCAGCACGCGCTTGCCCTTGAGATCCAGGTCGGCCATCCGCAGCAGCGGCATGGGTGCGGCTCGTGTGTCCGGCTGCGGCGCGTTCAGACGGCGCGCGCCCAGGCCAGCGTGGTGTCGAGCATGCGATTGGAAAAGCCCCACTCGTTGTCGTACCAGGCACACACCTTGACCAGATTGCCGTCGATCACGCGTGTCATGGTCGCGTCATAGGTCGACGAGGCCGGATCGTGGTTGTAGTCGATCGAAACCAGCGGCGCCTCGGTGTAGGCGAGGATACCCTTGAGCGGCCCGCTCGCTGCCGCTGCCTTGACCAGCGCGTTGAGCTCATCGATCGTGGTCGCGCGCCCGGGCGTGAAGGTCAGGTCGACCAGCGAGACATTGATCGTGGGCACGCGGATCGCAAAACCATCGAGCTTGCCCTTGAGCTCCGGGAGCACCAGGCCAACCGCCGCAGCGGCGCCGGTCTTGGTCGGAATCATCGACATGGTGGCCGAACGCGCCCGCCGGATATCTTCGTGATAGACATCGGTGAGGCGCTGATCATTGGTGTAGGCGTGAATCGTGGTCATCAGGCCGTGCTTGATGCCGATGCCATCGTTGATCACCTTGGCGAGCGGCGCCAGGCAGTTGGTCGTGCATGAAGCATTGGATATCACCGTGTGGCTGGCCTTGAGCACCTGGTGGTTGACGCCGTAGACGATCGTGGCGTCGACATCCTTGCCGCCCGGCGCCGAGATCACCACTTTCTTCGCGCCGCCGTGCAGATGCTTGCCGGCATCGGCCTTGGTGGTAAAAAAGCCGGTGCACTCGAGCACGAAATCGGCGCCCATCGGGCCCCAGGGAATCTGCGCCGGGTCACGCTGCGCGGTGACCTTGATGCGATCGCCGTTGACGATGATCGAATCGCCATCGACGCTGACCTTGCCCGGGAATTTGCCGTGCGCCGTGTCGTACTGCGTGAGGTGAGCATTGCTCTGCGAATCGCACAGATCGTTGATCGCCACGATCTGAATCTCTTTCTCACGGCCACTCTCGTAGAGCGCGCGCAGCACATTGCGACCGATGCGTCCGTAACCGTTGATGCCCACTTTGACAGCCATGATAACTCCCGTATGCAATCGAATTCAGTCGCCCCGCCACCCGGCCGGTGGCGGGGTTCAGGCCAGCAATTCTAGTATGAGCGCGAGCACATTGTCGGAAGTTAAGCCGAACTTCCGAAACAGCTCGGGCGCCTTGCCCGAGGCGCCAAAATCATCGATACCCAACACCCGGCCACCGCTGCCCACATGGCGCCACCACAGGGCGGTGGCGCCCGCCTCGACCGCCAGACGGCGGGTGACGGCTGCCGGCAGCACGGACTCGCGCCACGGGGCATCCTGCGC
>JBAVRE010000010.1:0-8576 GCA_049694695.1 Steroidobacteraceae bacterium
CAATGGTGGCGACGCCGTTGAGGATGGTGAAATTAATGCTCATGGTGGCTGGCAGCATAGGATGCCCGGGCGTCGGCGACAACTGCCGCAGCGCCCGCGCCGCCGAAGCCCAGGCGCCGCAGCTTCGGCGCCACGATCGGTATCGTCAACATGGTGCTGCCCACGGCCATCAGCAGCAACGCGGTGAATGAGCCGCTGGTTATGAGCTGTTTATCCAGCAGTATGTTCACGAAAATGATCATGATCAGCGCCTTGGTCTGCAACAGCCAGCCGATGAGCGAAGCCTCACCGGGTCGCCAGCCAAGAATCCGGCCGGCGAGGCGCAGGCCAGCCAGCTTTCCGGACACCGCCGCCACCAACAGGACGCCGGCGACGATGAACACGGCACCGCCGCCGACCGTCCAGGTGGTACGCAGCCCCGTACTCAGGAAAAACACCGGCATGATCACCAGCAGCACGTTGTGGCGCAGGTTATCCATGTGCTTGACATTGAACCAGGTGTTATCCATCACCGCGCCCGACAGAAATGCACCGACCATGAAATGCAGGCCGGACCAATCGGCGCCAAAGCCGCACACCGTCAGCCAGATCAACCCGACATACCAGCGATCCCGCTCAGGAATGCTAACCATGAGTTTGCGAAACAGCCAGGCCGCCAGCGTGAAGCTGAGCAGGAAGCCGCCCTGCCGGCCGACGCGATGCCAATCCATGAGGATCAGCGCCAGCACGCCCCAGATGGCCACGTCATCCAGGCTCGCATAACGCAGGATGCGCTGGCCGATCGGCTGGCGAAGTATCTCCAGCTTCTCCATGAATAGAATCAGTATCGGCAATGCTGTCACGGCGCAGGCCATGCCTATGCCGACGATGAACTGCCACGACTGCGCCCGCGGGCCTATCCAGCCGGGGTAGCGAATGATGACAGCGGCGGCCGCGCAGCCGAACAGCAGGGGCACAGCCAGTGCCAGGCCGGCGGTGATGCCGCCCTCCCTGCGGTTCTCCCAGGTCTGATTCAAGTCCAGTTCGATGCCGGCGATCCACACGAACACCATCACCGCCCACCAGGCGATGCCGTTGAGCGCCTGGATCACCTGCGGGTTGAAGACGAACTGGTAATAGGTCGGGAACCACGCGCCGAGAATGCCTGGACCCAGCAAAATGCCGGTGATGATCTGCACCACCACCAGCGGTGCGTAATATTCAGTGCGCCCCAGGCGCCAGATCAGAAATGGAATCGTGAAGATGATCGCCATTGCAATCAGGAATATCTCGCTGGTGTTCATGGTGTGGGGCATGGACTGCTCAGATCAGCACGCGTTCGCGCCGCGGAACTTTCCCGGCAGAGCCCAGTTCACGCGCAGCCCGATGTCCCGAGTAAACTGCCGACGCAATCATCGCCGGTTGCAGGCAGTCGCCAATGCGGGCCACCGCGGCAGGACCGGGCTGCGCCAGGGCGTCGGCGGGCTGCTCATCGCCCCCTTCACCGACCAGCGCGCGATAGAGCGCCTCGTCTGCTACCCGGGAAGTGACCAACACGAGCGCGGAGGCCGGCACGCTGCGCGTGCGGCCGCTGAACACGCACTCGAGTGTCGCAATCGACTTTTCAAATGTGACCAGCGCGGTGTTGACTTCGATGTCGACGCCCAGCTCGATCAGCGCACGCTGCGTGCGCTCCTGCTCCTGCGTGTACAGGCTCCAGGCACCGGCGCGACCCTCGGTAGTGACATAGCGGACGCGGACCCCGGCACTGGCCAGCTTCATCGCGATCACCGGACCCAGGTAGTAATGATCGTCGTCGAAGATCAGCACCTCGCCTGTCGGCAAGCGGCCAGCAAAGATATCGTCGGGCGTGTAGACGTTCGCGGCATCCAGTGTGGCGATCGGCCGCGCGTGCCAGCGGCCGATACCCTCGCGCCGCCAGTGCGCGCCGGTCGCGATCAAGACGTAGTCGGCGCCAAAGGCGCGCACATCCGGCGCCGCCATGTGACTGCCGAGGTAAAGCGCAACGTTCGGCATGCGTTTGATCTGGCCGAGGCGGTAATCGCGCACCCGTGCCCACTCCGCGAGCCCGGGCAACCGGCTCTCGTGGCTCACGCGCCCACCGGCCTCCCCGGCTGCATCGGCGAGCGCGACATCGTAGCCGCGCTTGCCCAGAATGTGCGCCGCCTCTAGCCCTGCCGGACCCGCCCCGACGATCAGCACCGAACCGCCAGCGCCGGGAGGCACCTGCTCCGGGTGCCAGCCGGAGCGCCATTCCTCGCCCATGGTCGGGTTCTGCGTGCAACGCAGCGCCGAGCCCCGAAAGTTGTGCGCATAGCAGATGTTGCAGCCGATGCACTCGCGGATATCCTCGAGCCGTCCCTCGCGCAGCTTGGTGGGCAGGAACGGATCAGCGATCGACGGGCGCGCGGCACCGATCAGATCGACGACACCGCGTTTGATCTGGCCGAGCATGCTGTCCGGTGAAGTGAAGCGGCCGACGCACACCACGGGCTTGCCGGTGAGTTTGCGCACGTAGGCGACGCGATCCTCGAGCGCGCCCTCTCGCACGAAGCGTGAAGAGCCCATCTCTTCGTCGTAGTCGGCCAGCACCACGTCCCACAGGTCGGGCAGATGGCCGAGTGCCGCCACGACTTCGTGTGCTTCATCTGCGCTCAGGTGCTCATCGCCGTGGCCATTGGCGGCGAAGCGCACCGCGACCGCACAGCGATCGCCGACTGCGCTGCGTGTCTCATCCAGCAGCTCGCGCATCAGGCGCATGCGGTTCTCGAGCGAGCCGCCGTACTCGTCGGTGCGCTCGTTCAGGCTGCGCGACAGGAATTCAGAGACCAGGTAGCCGTGGCTAGGATAGACATAGATGATGTCGAAGCCGGCCTTACGGGCGCGCAGCGCCGCCTCGAGGTGCCAGCGGCGCAGCGCGCGAATGTCGCGCCGGTCCATGCGCTGCGACTGGATCGGATCGGTGCGCCCCGGCATCGAGCGCACGCCCAGCGTAGGCGCGCGGCTGGCGAGATTCGCGACATAGCTGCCGCCGTGCCACAGCTCGATGCCGGCCAGCGCACCGTGCGCGTGCACCGCGTCGGCCATGGCGGCGAGATTGCCGAGGTCACCGTCATCCCACAGCGCGGCAAAGGGATAGGGATGATCATCAGAGCTCGGATGAATCGAACAATACTCTGTGCAGACCACACCCCAGCCGCCCTCGGCCTTCATGGCACGCATCGCCACCAGCGTCTGCGGCAAGGCGTGGCCCATGCCGGTGCAGTGGGGGACCTGATAGAATCTGTTGGGCGCGGTCACGGGACCGATCTTCACGCTCTCGAACAGCGCAGCGTAGCGCGACTTTTCTGGCATGGCGCCATATTGCGTGGTGGCGCCGCTAAAGGAAAGTGCGGCGGAGATAACCATGCGTCACGAATCAGCGAGCGCGCGCCGACGGCGGACACAAGGCACGGTCACGCGGGCCGAAGATCCCGGCTTGCATTTCGGTCCGACTGCTCCCTACGCACCGCTGGCGCCTGGCCTCGCCGCCCGCCTGATCGATGCCGCGCTCACACTGCTGGAAGAGACCGGCGTGGTGTTTGATCCGGACAGCGAGGCGCCGGCACTGTTTGTATCCGCGGGTTGTGAGGTCGCCGCCGACGGTGTCGTCAAACCCGACCGCGCACTAGTGCGCGGCGCACTCGATTCCGTGGCGCGGCAGGCGCGCCTCTGGGATCGCAATGCCGAGCATTGCCTGGAACTCGACAACCGCCACACCTGGTTCCTGCCGGGCATGACCTGCATCAAGGTCTATGACCTGGCGAGCGAGGAGTTGCGCGAGAGCACCGCCGAAGATCTCGCCACCATCACGCGCGTTGCCGATGCATTGCCGAACATCGACGCCGTGTGTATCGCCTGCAAGGATATTCCGCACTCCGACATCCACGGTGAGATCGGCGAGTTCGTGGTCATGGCGCGCAACACCACCAAGCCGCTCGAGTATCTGTGCGAGCACGCTGAATCGCTGGGCGTAGTGATCGAGATGGCAACGGCAATCCGCGGCAGCGCTGCGGCGCTGGCTGAGAAACCCTACTTCCTGCAGATCATCACGCCCCTGCCGCTCAACTATGCCCGGACCCACGTCGATCAGGTGGTGATGGCCGCGCGCGCCGGCGTGCCGGTAAGCGTCGGCACGTTGCCGATCGGCGGTGCCTCCTCACCGATCACGATAGCCGGCTGCATCGCCCAGAGCCTGGCCACCGATTTTGCCGGCATGACGCTCGGCCAGCTGGCGCGGCGCGGCTCGTTCGTGATCGGCAGTTCCGACGCGTTCTTCATGGAGCCGGCCACCGGCGCCATCGGCAATTTTGCGCAGACCTCGCTCGCTGACATGGTCATGTGTCAGGTACGACGGGAACTGGGCATCCCTTCGTTCACCGGCATCGGCGGCCAGTCGGCGGCGCGCCGCTTCAACCAGGATGCCGTATGGGAACTGACCGCCAATCTGATGCAGGCCTTCTACAGCCGGCCCGCGACCTGTGATTACCTGGGTTCGCTTGACGAAGGCATGAGCTATTCACTGCACGCGCTGCTGTTGTGCGACGACCTGGCCGGTCTGTTGCGCAGTCTCTGGCAGGGCGTGATCGTAAACGATGACACGCTCGCCCTCTTGCAAGCCAAATCTGTCGGCCCGCGCGGCAACTACCTGGCGCTCGATCACACGGTGAGCCACTGCCGCGAGCAGCTCTGGGGCACGCGCTACTTCGGCCCGCAGATGCCCACGCGCATGAGTTCGCTCGAAGATCGCGATCTCCATCAGCGCATGGATGCCGACCTGCGCCGGATTCTCGCGGAACATACCGTGGCGGATCTGCCTGCGCCGCTGCTGCAGGAGCTGGACAGCATTCGGGCGCGCTTCGCGGCAAACTACGTAGCGGGTTGAGCCCGCCGACCTACCAGCAGGTGCGCACCACGGCTATCCGCCCGCAAGATCGAGGAATACGTCCAGGCGGCGCAATGCCCCGGTACGTTCGAATACCGCAGCGCTGGTCAGCTCATCGAGCTCCAGCCCTGCAACCGTGCGGCGGGAACCATCGGCAGCGTTGATCTCGATCCGGCGCGTTCCCGACTGGTGCAGCACCACGGGCGTCTGGCAGGTTGTGAACGCCATCGTGCCCGGCTCGAGATCGAGTCTGCACTCGCGACCGTCTACATCGTAGTAACGGAAGGGCTGTGCCTGCGCCAGAAACTCCTCGCGGTTTACCAGCTGATGACAGAAACCCAGCTTGCCGTCCCTGATCACGACGCCCATCTCGCCGAGTCGCGAGATCAGGTCCTCCTTCACCTGGCCGGTCATGCCCGGCTGCTGTACCCCAGCAAAACCGGGCGTGTGCGAATAAGGGTCGGTCGGGACCGCGCCGTACAGATCCGGCGGCTTGTGGACACCAATACCTGCACGGATCTCGAAGTAGTGACTGCGCAGGCGCGCGATGAGTGCGGCGTCCTCGCCCGCGGTTAGCGCCGCATGGAGCAGTTCCTGGACAGCCAGCAGCAGCTTCGAAACCATGTGCCAGTAGATGCAACCGAGCCCTTCATACTTGTAGAACGTGCCGGAACGGCCAGTGAAGGACTTGTGATCGAACACCTGTTCATACAACGCCAGGATCGGCGCCTGCTGCGCCGCAGGCATTTCCAAGGCCGCGAGCGCCTCCTTCAGCAAGCTGCCATTGCGAAGTGCTGCGTCGAAATGCGCCACGCCGTTGAGATCCCGCACTACGATGCGGCCATCGCCGCGCTCGATCATCGCCTCGAGCACGGGTAGCTGGGCAAGGGCCGCGGCCGGAATGTTGTTCTTCTGGAAAAAGCCCGGCAAGGTGCGGTCCGGATTCAGCAGATAGCTGTTCTGGTCAGCGCGATAGAGTCGGCTGCTGCGTAGCGCATCGAGCAACGCCACCGCTTCCGTTGCCGCGAGTGCGCCCGAACTGAGCACCGCCACCTGGCCCTCGAGCATTTCGTACAGGCGGGCAATCGCGATCCCGTCGCCATCGACGCTCATCAGGTTGTAGGAGTGGTAGAGACCGTCTGCGCGTCGGTTGGCGCGAATGGAGTGATCAATGCAGCGCAACGTCAGCTGGCAGAAGGCCTGCAGCTCTGCGACGCTGAGGGGCAGCCGTTGGCCCGAAAACCCCTGGGCATATACTTTGGCCCGGTAGTCGCTCCCGGCGCCGCCGACGGCATCGAGAAACTGCCTGCGATCGCGATCCGAAATCGGCCCGCCCAGCTGGCGCGCGTACCCCGCAAGCGCTGCGTGAACGCGATGAAACGCCTCGCTCACCTCCGCGGAGATCTCGATCGTCGCCGTGCCAGCCGCCGGCAGGAGCGCCTGCCAGAACGCCAGGAACCGGCGCAGGTAGTACAGGGTCACCATCGAAACGCCGGAACCGACCAGCGCATTGTTGGCGTCGTTCCACTCGGGTCGTTGCGTGTTCAGCCACAGGCCGGCCTCCGGGATGAAATTGAACAGCCGGGCGAGCACCATGACCAGCAGCTTTTCGGTCAGGTTCACCTGGTACGGTGCGCCGCCGGCACCCGCCAGGGTGTTGGCATCGGTACCCCGCTCCGCCGCATTGCGGCGCAGCTCGCTATCCAGCGCAACATCGAAATCGATGGTATGACGCGGGTCTGCCAACAGTGCCGCATAAGGCCGAATCCGATACGGGACATTGGCGTAGGTGAAACTGCGGCGCGTCAGCAGCTCCGCCAGGGCTCCCGGATGGTAGCGCGCGGAAGCCTCCAGCAGCTTCAGCAGGTAGATGACCTGGTGATCGCCCCAATAGCCGATGTAGGACCAGGCGTCGTGCGGATCGAGCACTTCCCAGTCAAAGCCGTTGCGCAGCAGGCGATAAGGGTTGTTGCCATCTGGGGTCGAGCAACAGGCAAACTTGAAGATCATGTTCTCGACGTAGCCCGGGAAGGAGAGCGCGAGCGCCTCCCAGTTCTGGAAGATGTCGCGCCAGTTGCCCTGGTAGTTGAGGAGCTTGTGACCCTGTGCGGATTTCACTTCGATCGAAAAGATATTCCACGGGCGGCTCGGATCGCCGTGGCGGCGGCTGAAGGTGAGCGGCAGATATTCATACGCCAGGCGCTCCAGATCCGCATCGTGCTGCGCCCGTGCCCGCTGCAGTAGCGCGCTGTGCAACAGGGTTGCGGGCAATGCCTCCAGGAAGGCAGCCTGGCGTTCGGTGGTGGCGCGGCTGGCCACGGCGATGAAAGTCCTGAAGTCAGCGCACGATATTTCGTAACTGCGATCGGGGATTCCGCCACGCATGATGTTGAACAGCGCGTTGGCGTAGTGCCGGTCCGAACTGAGGCGGTCGCCCGTGAGTTGCAGGCCATCCGCGGCGGCCACCATGCGCAGCAGATTGCCCGTGCCGCGCTCGATATCTTCATCCAGTTGCGCCCGCAGGTTCTGGCCGGAGTCAAGCATGCCGACCAATGCCGCGACACCTGCGGCGTCCTGATCGACTTCAGCCACGAGCGACCACTCCTGACGGCTGCCGGCAGGCAGCTGCAACCGGCTGCAAAGAAAATACGCGCCGCGGCGGCCGCGGATCAGCGTCTCCTCGTGCACCGCCTCGCCCTGGCGAAAGCGATCGAGCTGCGCAGCGCACAGCAGATGCCGGGCAGAGCCGAGGCCTTCGGACCAGACAGTGGTCGCGCGCAGCGCCTCGTTGGGTTCAGCCCGATCGCTGGGTATGGAGCTGAGTTTGAACAGGCCAAGGCCAGTGCGCGGCTCGAGTTCGTTCTCCTTGTATCCATCCGCCAGCGTGCTCAATTCGAGCTGAAAGCGGCGCGTGAGACCGTGGGGCAGCAGATTCTGCATGCCATCCAGGAGTTCAACCTCGACCGGCACGGTGCCCAGGTTGACCAGCGCGGCACGTCGCACCAGGCCGAAACGCTGGCTCGTCATCCAGGGAGTGGAAAAGGACAACGCCAGATCGTGATTGACTTCCTCGAACACGAGCTTGTTACCGTTGACGCTCTTCGCCAGGCTCCGGGTGACGCGGTACAGCCCCCGGTAGCGCTGCGAGAACGGCTCCCATAGGGCCGTGCCCCCGGCACCGGCGACCCGCAGGATGCTCTTGCCTCCGGACTGGTCCTGGCTGTCATGGATGCGATCATCGGTATAGTAGGGAAACAGTGCGTGATCGGGATTCGCGCGGCCGGCGGTCAGCGCGCCATTACTCGACACGAACACCCAGTGATCGGCGTCGCTGGCCAGGCTCATGAGAAACGGTGCCATCGCATCGCAATTGTCAATTCGATAGAAGCGCTCGCCGCCGATATCGACGAGACCACCCTTTACCGCATGCGCAGTACCGTGGAGAGGAGCCTGGGCAACGACCATTCTCATAGCAACCGGCCTGTGACTTGCTGCGGTCCATATTGGTACCGTAACGCTAATTTACCTTGTAGCTGCACTTAAGTCGCGGCCTGCAATGAAGCAGGGCGCGCTGGGCGGCGCACGTGATGCTTGTGGGCTGGCTCCGCCGGCAGGAACAAGGGAAGATCGCCGGTGCCCATCAGCGCGAACC
>JBAVRE010000011.1:0-1709 GCA_049694695.1 Steroidobacteraceae bacterium
ACGCCGCTCATACACGACGGCATCATGTACCTTACGCACCCGGACAATATCATCCAGGCGCTCGACGCCGCGACCGGCGAGGTGATCTGGGAATACGCCTATCCGTATCCGCCGGAATCCAAGACGCTGGGCGGCCCGACCCGCAATATCGCGCTCTACAAGGACAAGATCTTCCTTGCCACTTACGATGCGGCGCTCGTCGCGCTCGACGCGCGCACCGGCAAGCAGGTGTGGCGCACGGTCAAGGCGGACTACACCAAGGGCTACACGCACACGGCGGGCCCGATCATCGCCGGCGGAGTCGTTGTCAGCGGCATCAATGGCTGCGAGCGCTTCAAGCGCGAAGGCTGCTTCGTCACGGGTCACGACCCGGACACCGGGCGGGAACTGTGGCGCACCTCGACCATAGCGCTGCCGGGTGATCCGAACGAAGCCTCGTGGGCCGGGCAACCGCAGGAATTCCGCGCCGGTGGCGACACATGGGTCGCGGGCAGCTATGACCCGGAGCTCAACCTGTATTTCGTCGGCGCTGCCCAGGCAAAGCCCTGGGTGGCGGCCAGCCGCCACATGTCGCCGCTCGATGCTGCGCTCTATACGGATTCAACACTCGCCCTTGATCCCAGGACCGGCAGGATGGTCTGGTATTACCAGCACGTCGCCGGCGAAACGCTCGATATGGATACCGTCTTCGAGCGCGTGCTCGTGGACCTGCACGGGCAGTCGTATGTATTCGCGATCGGCAAGGACGGCATACTCTGGAAACTGGAGCGCGCAACCGGGAAGTTCGTCGATTTCGTCGAGACGATCTACCAGAATATGTTCCTGCCGCTCGATAAGACGACCGGCAAGCTCCAATACCGCCAGGACATCATCGACGCGAAGATCGGCGACCCGATGTCGGTCTGCCCCAGCATTTACGGCGGCCACAACTGGCAGGCGACGGCCTACAACCCGCCATCGCATTCGCTGATCATTCCGTTGCATCAGCTGTGCGTGGACATGGTGGGGCGCGAGGTCAAGTTCGTCGAAGGCTACGGCGGCTACGGCGGCGACTCACGGGTGTATGAGATGCCCGGCAGCAACGGCATGCTCGGCCGCCTGAGCGCCTGGGATCTGGACGGCATGAAGCAGCGTTGGACGCATACCCAGCGCGCCATGTTCCTGACCGGTGTGCTGACGACTGGTGGCGGACTCGCGTTTGTCGGCGACCTGGACCGTTATTTCAAGGCTTTCGACGTCGATACCGGCAAGGTGCTGTGGCAGACGCGGCTGGGTTCGGCGCTGCACGGCTATCCGGTGAGCTATGCGGTCAAGGGCAAGCAGTACATCGCGGTGCCGACCGGCATGGGCGTATTCAAGCTGATGACGGCCCGCCAGAGCCCGGACATTTACCAGCCGCAGGGCGGCAACGCGCTGTACGTGTTCGAGCTCGAGGACTGAACTCCGGTGCGCGCCTGCATCTACAGGCGATAGACGCGCACGGCGGTGTCATGCAGCAGTGCCGCGCGTTCGGCTGGGGTGTATTCCCGTGCCAGCCGCTTGAACGCGTTCCATAGCGTTGTGTACGAGCAGGAAGGGCTGTCCATGGGCCAGTTGCTCTCGAACATGCAACGCTGCGCGCCGAAGAACTCGATGCAGCTGCGATAGTAGGGCCCCATGGCCTGTGCGAGCTCGATCGAGGAGGGCGGTGCCGGGCGCTTGTGCCAGCC
>JBAVRE010000012.1:0-2650 GCA_049694695.1 Steroidobacteraceae bacterium
CAACAACTGCTTGTCGGTCAGCCAGAAACCCGCATTCAGGGAAGGCAGCAGCTTGCTGTACGAACCGGACTGTTGAAACGGCTCGGCAACGCTATAGGTAATATCCGGACTCGAAGTGGGTATTTCCGGCGTCGGATCAACGAAGGAAACTATCCGATCAATCGCGGTCTTGGCGGTGGTGTTGGTTCTGACCCAACGCAGACCGACGTTGCCGAACCAGTTATCCTGCTTGAAGTTGGCCTGTGCAAACACCGACCAGGTATTCTCATCGACATCATACGATTGCACCGGATCGAGTTTCGGTGCGACCAGGCTCGAATCGAATGGCTCGCCGGTCGCCGGGTTGATCTGACCATCGAGCGCCTTCAGTGCGTTCAGGTAGGAGGGAATGTCAAATTGCACAAAGGTGCGAGGATAGCTGCCGCCCGCATTGCGCATGAAATTCGGCAGTGTCACGGAACGAACCACATCGGCGCCCAGGCTGGCAAAAGTGGTGCTGTACATGCCGCAGTACTGGCATGAGCCCCCGGTCTTGTCGTTCTCGACGGTTTCACGGGTCTTGTTGCGCCTGGTGTTGGCGGCACCGAATTCAATGGAATTGAGCAGGCTGTCCGTGATTTTCAGTTTGCCCTTGAGAGTGGCGCCAGTTACCGAATCGGCGATGTTGGTGCCGGAAAAACCAATGTAGTGGATGCCGTAGTCGGCATTGCCCAGAGCGCCCTGTGACAGTGCGGTCGCCAGATCGCGGCCGTCTTCCAGCGTTACCCTGATATCGGGCAGGGCGTTATTGTTCATGTGTACGAAGCCGGTGTGGTTGCCGGCGATACCCGCCACCACGAAGGTATCCTTGCCGCCTGCATCACGTTTCGACTTGGAGTGATACAGGTCGCCCTCGAACGTCAGGTTCGATGTCGCCTGCCAGACACCGTTCAGGCCGAACTGATTGGTGTCGACCACGCGGCTTTCCGTGATGGTGGATATTTCCGGAATCAGTTCCGCGACCGTCATGTCTGTGACCCAGTGATCGCGGATCGTTACGTTGCTCCAGCGGTGCTGGCCCGTTGTTTCGTCCAGGATTGAATCCTCGACATAGTAGGACTGGACGTTGCCGACCGCAGTGGCATCCAGGCGCGTAGCCAGGCCATCCAGCGTCAGATGCAGGGTTTCGCTGGGCTTCCATTCGAGAACGCCGGAAATCGCCGTGCGCTTCTTGCCCTGCGTGCGCGAACCGAAGCTGAGGCAGCACAGCCCGAGCAGGTTGCTTTCATCAGCGGAAATGTTGCCGTCGCTGTTGGCGTCGAAGGAACCCGGGGAGTCGGGGTTTACATAGAACTCATCCAGGGCATCGGAGCGCACCTTGCCCGCCGAGCGGACCGCCGAGACCAGAACCCCGAACCTGTCGTCCGCGAAGGTATTGCTGAAGAAGGCGGAGATCTTGCCGCCGCTCTTTTCAGACAGGTCGTTGTAGTTGCCCTCGACACTGATGGACGAATGCATGCCCTTCAGTTTCAGGGGCCGCGCGGAACTCAGGTTTACGGAACCGCCGATGGCGCCCTCGGGAATCGACGCTTCCGGTGACTTGACCACGTCGGCGCCGTAGAGCACCTCGGCGGGAAGCACATCGAATGCAAATTCACGGCCATCGCTGTCGGTGGCCAGAATCCGGTTATTCAGGGTAACAGTGCTGAATCCCTCGCCCAGGCCCCGGATGTTTGCATACTGGCCTTCACCACCGTGGGTTCGGGAAATGGTGACGCCGGGAATGTGAGACAAGGAGTCGGCCACATTGTCATCGGGGAATCGCCCCAGGTCTTCGGCAACAATCGAATCCTGCACCACCGCAGCATTCCGCTTCAGGTCGCGCGATGCGACCAGTGCGGCACGAGTACCGGTGACGATAATCTCTTCAAGCTCGGCTGCAGGCGAGGCAGGGCCGCTATCAACGATCTGGGCAAATGCTGGCGCGGCTACCAATTCAAGCAGGGTAAGACTTAGCACCTGCTTGCAGAATCGGCGCAGCGTGGAGGCTCGGTGAGGCATTAGCGCACTCCTCAGGAATGATGCCAGAAAGGGCAGCGATGTGTTCTGGTTCGAAACTTAAACGAAAGGAAAATAAGATTCAAGAGATATAATCAGGCATAGAGTGTGCGCTGAGTCGCCCTGAAAGTCAGCAAGTGGCGGCGGAGAGTACAAGATAATAGCTATTGAAACTTATGGCCCTTTCGCCTATAACAACGGTTGGCGGATAGGGCAGTACCGATGACTTCACGACCCTGGCTGATCTACGCACTGGTCACGACCGCGTTCTGGGGCGTCTGGGGCGCCTTTACCGGGCTCCCAGCGAACTACGGATTTCCCGAGACGCTCATCTACTGCGTCTGGGCGCTCACCATGATTCCGCCAGCGATCTATGTACTCACCCGGAACAACTGGCGTTTGCAGCACGACGCCAGGTCGATCGCCTACGGACTCCTGATCGGCCTGCTGGGTGCGGGCGGGCAGATGCTGCTGTTTCGTGCCGTGCGCGTCGGTCCCACCTACCTGATCTTCCCGATCATTTCACTGTCGCCGGTCATTACCATCGCGCTGTCGCTGAGCGTGCTCCGGGAGCGTACCGGCAGGCTCGGTGCCCTGGGGATCATGCTGGCGC
>JBAVRE010000013.1:0-4917 GCA_049694695.1 Steroidobacteraceae bacterium
TGCGCTGTCCAGGCGCTGGTTGCGATGCAGCGGCGATTGGGGCGGATGTGTAACGTTGCAGCCCGTGGTCCTCAAGGTCTGAACCGCGTCCAGGATGCTGGCGCGTACCAGAGGTGCGCTGCCGAGCAGCAGGAGTGCGATCAGCTTCGCGCGCAGGGGTGGCGAAGCGAAGGTGGATACGCCTGAATTGAAAACTTGCATCAAGAAAACAAGGAGCGTAAGACTCTTCGCCTGAAACGGAATTTGTGAATTTCAATTCTACAGGAAGGAGAGACACCATGTTATCAGCCGCGCAAGTGACCACCATGTTGCCTGTCATCGACCTGAGGCGTGCAAGGGCTTTCTACGAAAACAAGTTGGGTTTGAAACCCGGAGGGATGAAGCCGGATGGGAAGTTTGTCTACGAGTGCGCTGGCGGCGCGCTCATCGCTCTGTTCCCTAAGGAAGGCGGAACCAAGGCCGACCATACGGCAATCAGTTTTCAGGTGGCTGACATCGGATCGGCCATCAGTACGCTGAAAAAAGCCGGCGTCGATTTCGAAAATTACGACTTCCCTGGACTTAAAACAGTCAACCATGTGTGCGTTCTGGGCTCCGAGAAAGCCGCGTGGTTCAAGGACACGGAAGGGAACTATCTCTGTATTCATGAAGATATCGCCTGACCCTGTCTCGCAAGGGACGCTCGTGCGCGCGACCTGGGTCATGGCGTTTGTTGCCGGCACGCTAGGTGCGTGTTCCGCCAGCGCGCCGGATCCGCGCGGTTCTACCGATACTGCCGGCTGGCTCCAGAAAGCTTGTGGAGTCTCCCTGAGTGCGCCGCCCATCCTGAAAGATGGCAAGTTGATGCATTCGTCGACTTCGCCGGGGTCGCCGATCCGGGTGGACGGGATAGTCATACTGCTGGAGGCAGATGTCCCGAAAGTGCTCGACACACTTCGAAACGAGGCAGGGTTGAACCTGCGCGGTTCTTCAGATACGCGCTATAGCTATCAGTCACCGGATGGCCGGCCCCAGGAGCGGGAATGCGAGCTGGACTCGAATACGCGACAACTCTACTTTCATTATGCCGAGTAATTTGAGCGCAGCTGCACAGCGCAACGTTTCGAGAGCTGACACGGATGAGGTGAACCCATGACCAGCAGAGTAGCTCCAGCCATCATGCTTATCGCCAGCCTCGGCGTGGCTCTTGTAGATACTCTCGCGGCGGAGACTCAAGTCTTGCGTCAGGATCTCAAGTTATCGCCGGAGCTGCTCAAGTTGCTCAGGGCGGAAATGGGTGAGATTGCCGGAGGTGTGCAGGGCATCGCATTGTCTCTGGCGATCGCGGACTGGGGGTCCATTCAGGAGACCAGCGAGAAGATACGGGCCAGTTACATCATGGAGAAGAAGCTCACGCCTGCCCAGGCGGAGGAATTGGAGCGAGTGCTTCCCGAACATTTCAAAGAGCTTGACAGTGAGTTTCACCAGAAAGCTGAAAAACTAGGCCAGGCCGCAGCAGTGCATGATCCTGAACTCATCGTCTTCCATTATTACCGCTTGATAGAAAGCTGCGTGCCTTGTCATGCAACCTATGCCAGATCGCGGTTCCCGGGGTTTGCCGCTGCCAAACAGCGGAACCCCGGTCACTGAGTGCCACATCGCCTTCGGGGAGGCGCGTACCGAACGCGGCAGAGGGGCGAGCCTTAGCCCGTCACTCTTAGGCTCTGCGACTGCGCGGTGGCGGCCTGGAGCGTCTGCCCATTGCGCACGGCGTGATCGGCACCGATACCTGCCGCAGCGGGCAGGAGCGCCATGGTGCTGGTGATGAGCACGCTGAGCACGAAGGCGGGCAGGGCGAAGGGATGGCGGTTCATTGAAGTGTTCATGTCGGTCTCCTGGACCTGAATGTCAGGTCATTTGCAAGTGGTGCTGCAGGGCCCTTGTTGCATTGCTGGGGCACTGCGGCGATACCGGTAATACTCGGGAGCTAGCGGAAAGTTGCAGGACTTTGTGAGGTCGAATTCGCCCGGCAGGGGTGTAGTACCCTGTCGGTGACAAAACCGATCAATCCACGTGAGGAACCCGCATGACCAGCCCGATGTATACCCACTCCGTCCCGGTCTTCAAGCAGATGCTGACCGCCCTGAAGGCTATCCTGGCGCAGGCCGATGCGAAGGCGACCGCCCAATCCATGGAGCCAGACGCCTACTTGCAGGCACGGCTGTATCCGGACATGTTTCCGCTGGTCAAGCAGGTGCAGATTGCCGCGGATTTTGCGCGTGGGGTGTCTGCGCGGCTGGCGGGCGTTGAGGTGCCGAACTACGAGGGCAAGGAGCAGAGCTTTGCTGATCTTGACGGACTGTTGACCCGGACACTGGGGTTCCTGGATGGCGTCCCGGTTTCAGGATTTGAAGGGAGCGAAACGAAGGACATCCTGCTGCGTCCCGGTACGCCAAAGGAGAAGAAACTGAGCGGCGAGGCGTATCTCGCGCACTACGGCCTGCCGCAGTTCTTCTTTCATGTCACCACCGCGTACGCGATCTTGCGGCACAACGGGTTGGCGATCGGGAAGAAGGATTTCATGGGAGCTTAGACATTGCAGGTGTGGCAATCATGGACATCGTGAGAAACATCATCTCGGAGAACATGCGGCGGCACCTCCGCAGAGGTCAAGCATTACTTAGTACAGGTAGTTCAATGGGAGCAAGACAGCAGTGGTAACCGACCAGATCCGCTTCGACGACGGCGCTGCCTATGAACGATTCATGGGGAAGTGGAGTCAGCTTGCCGGTGAATGCTTTCTCGACTGGCTTGCTCCGAAACCAGGTTTGCGATGGCTCGATGTGGGCTGCGGGAACGGTGCCTTTACCGAAATGCTGATCGAGCGGCGTGCACCGGCTTCAGTACACGGGATCGACCCGTCTGAGGGGCAGCTGGCGTTCGCTCGCACACGACCGGCGACGCGACTCACACCGTTTCGTCAGGGCGATGCCATGGCACTGCCCTTTCCCGACGATACGTTCGACGCTGCGGTCATGGCGCTGGTGATCTTTTTCGTTCCGGACCCCGTCAAGGGTGTTGCGGAAATGGCACGTGTGGTCTGTCCGGGCGGCACCGTCACAGCCTACGCGTGGGACATGGCTGGCGGTGGCTTTCCCTACGCGACCCTGCACGATGAAATGCGCGCGTTGGGCGTTGCCGTTGCGGTACCGCCGAGCCCTGAAGCGTCTCGAATAGAGGTCATGCAGGAGTTGTGGACGGGTGCCGGTTTGGAGGCCGTCGAAGTGCGGGAGATCAGCGTGCAACGGACATTCGCCAGCTTCGACGAATACTGGACGGCCATCCTCGGAGGGCCGAGTGTTGGTGCCAAGCTCGCGGCGATGGCCTCCGGGGATCTCGCGCTGCTCAACGCCCGGATGCGGGCGCGCCTGCCAACTGATGCCGCAGGACGCATCACCTACAGTGCGCGGGCCAATGCTGTAAAGGGTCGCGTGCGCGATGTCCTCCACAGCCGCTGAATTCAAACATCAGGATTCACACACAATTGTATGGAGCGTTCGCGTGAACCATAGAGTGACAACACTCCTTGTCCTGGCGTGCGGCGCTCAGCTGGAGAGTCCGGTGCAGGAGATCTGGAGGAGATTATGCCTAACCGACGGGTGAAAGCGCCAACGTGGCTTGCGGACGTTGAGCGGCATGACTATGCGGCGGCGGTGTCGTACCTCAGGCTGATCTATCCTGCCAGGCAGGCCGTCAGCCTCGCGGGTCGGTTGCGGCGCACGGCTCTTGACCAGTTCAAGGCCAAGGACATCTTTCGCGCTTCCGGTCTCTCGTTACTGGGTGTGAGCAATTCGCACGTTGAGCGGGACGTGCGGAAAATCAAGCAGGGCGTCGCGCTGTCGCCGCTCCTGCTGGTGCGGGACACTCTCGGCCGAACGGTGATTATTGCAGACGGATATCACCGGCTCTGCGCCGTCTATCAATTTGACGAAGATGCGATGATTCCGTGCAAGATTGCGTGAACCCGGCGCTTTCTTGCCGGCAGGTGAAGTTGTGCCTTTTGTACGATTCAGCGCTTACACAGGGCTTCAGTGTATTTCCTGTCCTGTTGCCCCACACAAAGACCCCACGTTGGCGATGAAGCTATACACCTCTCACCAGCCGCCATCTTGAGTCTCAGCAGCATGGATCTGCTGAGACTCTACAGAATCAGGGCTGGATTCGATGGCGCCCGCAGCGTGCAACCAGCGTGGACAGAGCGCGAGGGCGCATGAGTCTTCCCGGGTGCGTCTACTTGTTACCTGCGGCTTCCTTGGCTTCTGCTGCGGCCTCTTTGGCTTCTGTTCGAGCCGACTCAGTCTTTTTTGAGAGAACCTTGCCGCTCTTCGCGTCCACGTGGACTTCAGTAATGTTCTTGGTTCCAGGCTTCGTGATATCGAACGACCAGATGAGCCTGCCGTGCTCTTTTTCCAATTCTGTGCTGGATACCGTGCCGTTGGGAACCCTGGCCAGCGCAGTTGCCGTCGCAGCGGCTTCTGAGACCTTGGCTTCTGCCTGAAGCTTGGATGGGATCGCTTCACTCGCGAATACACTGGATGCGAGGAAGGCGACAGCAAGTGTTCCTGCTAGGGCTGAGATCAGTGGACGTGACATGATGCTTGTTCCTATGATGATTTAAGCAGACCGATTGGCTTGAAAGCCCGGCCAGTGTGCACGGAGCCACGCCAATTCGTCTGTGCGGTACCCGACGCTCGGACTGCAGTTTCCGGGCACCCGAATGACGACGTTTCGGCCCAGGCGTCGAACGAGCTCATCCGAGGCGACAGGCCACGGCGGATCGTTAGCCCATGAAACGAGGCATTTCTGGCAAGCGGCTATCCAAACGTGACCCAAGCGTATGCGATGCGCAGCGCATCGATGCGCAGTACGGTCTCGAGC
>JBAVRE010000014.1:0-2394 GCA_049694695.1 Steroidobacteraceae bacterium
CAACCACAGCTAAGGCGCCGAGCCGCGGTGCGTTACAATTCCGGCAACAACGCCCCCGTAGCTCAGTGGATAGAGCGACCGCCTCCTAAGCGGTAGGTCGTCGGTTCAACTCCGGCCGGGGGCGCCATCAACTATGGTTCGAAACCCATGCGAGACAGCGCAACTGCCTGAGCCATGATTTCACTCATCCTCGTCATGGTCTGCGCGATCGCGGCAGGTTGGCTCGCGAATCGTATGCGCGTGCCGTATCCGATCGTGATGGTGATCGTGGGCATCGGCATGGGTCTGGTGTACGGCTGGCCGGGGCTCGAACTCGATCCTCATCTCGTGCTCGCCATCGTGCTGCCGGCCGTGCTGTACCCGGCGGCCATCAACACCTCATGGCGCGATTTTCGCGCGCTGCGCCGCCCGATCTTTCTGCTCGCGGTGGGGCTCGTCACTACGACCACTTTGGCCATCGGTCTCGCCTTCAAATGGCTGGTACCAGAGGTGCCCTGGGCCGTGGCCTTTGCACTGGGGGCGATCGTGTCGCCGCCCGATGCGGTGGCGGCGACCGCGGTGCTGCAGCGGTTCCGATTGCCGCGACGCCTGGTCGCTCTGTTGGAAGGTGAGAGCCTGGTTAACGATGCCACGGGCCTCGTGCTGTACCGGTTTGCGGTGGTGGCGGCGCTCACCGGCGTGTTCTCCGGTTGGTCGCTGCTGGGCCAATTCGCCCTGGTTGCGATCGGCGGTGGCCTGCTCGGCATCGCGCTCGGCTGGCTCACGGCGAGGCTGCAGGAGCGCCTGCACGATCCGATGCTGGAGCTCGCCATGTCGCTGGTGACACCGTTTGCAACCTACTGGATCTGCGAGACGCTGCAGCTCTCCGGCGTACTGGGAATTGTCGGGGCGGGGCTCTATCGCTCGCGCTGGGCACATCTGCGCACCGCAGCCCTTGCGCGCCTGAACATCCGCACCGTCTGGAGCGCAATTCTCTTTGTAGTCAATTCGCTGGTCTTCGTGCTCATCGGCATCCGGTTGCCGCTGATTGCCACCTCGCTCATGAGTCAACAGGCGCGCTCCTGGCCGAATGTGCTCGGGCTGATTGCTGCACTGAGTCTGGTTGCGATCGGCGTGCGGTTTCTGTGGATTTTCACCGCGACCTATGGTGTCCGCTGGCTGGTGCCGTCCATCCGGCGACGTGATCCGGCATCGCCGCGGATCTCGACGCTGGTCAGCTGGTGCGGAATGCGCGGCGTGGTGTCGCTGGCCGCTGCACTGGCGCTGCCCGCCGTGTTGCCTGACGGCGCGCCATTCCCGGAGCGCGATCTGGTGATCCTGCTCACCTTCGGGATCGTTTTCGTGACGCTGGTCGGCCAGGGACTGACGCTGCCACCATTGATTCGCGCGCTGCGACTCGAAGCGGATACGTCGGGTGAGACGGAAGTGGAGCTGGCGCGCGACGCGATGCGTAGGGCGGCGATCCAGGCGGTGGACAAGCTGGTTGCCGAGCAGGGCTTGCCGGCCCACGAAGCCGTGGCCGTCAAGCGCTTCTTCAATAGCCGTGTAAGCGGCCGGACCGCGAGCCACCTCACCGTCGACAGCGAAGCGCGCCTGTGGCTGTGCGCCGTTGCGGCCCAGCGCGCGGCGCTGCTCAAATTGTGGCGTGGTGACGAGATCGGCGATGACGTGCTGACCCGCCTCGAACGTGAAGTTGATCTGGCAGAGGCGCGACTGGCGCGCGAAGAGTGACTGCGGCGTTGCCTTAGTTCGCCGGCTCGAGCCGCAGCACGCGCCCGTCCGCTTCGTCAGTGCATACGTAAAGGTAACCATCTGGCGCGGCGCGCACATCGCGAATCCGCCAGTGCCGATCGTTCAGCAGTTCTTCCTGACCCGTCACCTCGCCGTTGGCGTCGAGGTGAATCCGCCGCAGATGCGCGAACGCCAGGGACCCTACAAACAGATCGCCCCGCCACGCCGGGAATTTATCCCCGTGGTAGACCGCAAGTCCCGAGGGCCCGATCGACGGAGTCCAGTAGATCAGCGGCTGCTCCAAACCCGCGCGCTGGGTATATGGGGACACGTAGGCGCCGGAGTAATCCATGCCGTAGGTGATCACCGGCCAACCGTAATTGCTGTGTGCGGTGATGAGATTCAACTCATCGCCGCCGCGTGGGCCGTGCTCGGTTTCGTAGAGCCTTCCGGTTGACGCATCGAGGGCCAGGCCCTGTGGGTTGCGGTGACCCCAACTGTAGATCTCGGGGCGGACCGAGGCCTGGCCGAGGAAGGGATTATCGCGCGGCACGCTGCCATCTTCGTTGAGGCGCACAATCTTACCCAGATCGGAACTCAGATCCTGCGCCTTCTCGCGGTACTCGAAGCCCTCACCGATCGTCAGTGCGAAGGTGCCATCAG
>JBAVRE010000015.1:0-3960 GCA_049694695.1 Steroidobacteraceae bacterium
GGCCAATACCAGCATCGCAGGGCAGGTGACCACGGACGGCTGGTCGGGCTTCACGATTCCCGGCAATGAACTCGTTGCCCCTCGCGACGCCACCCTGGTCGCCAAGCTGCGTGCCGCGGGAGCGATCCTGATCGGGCACTCGAACATGCCGGATTTTGCCAACAGCGATACCAACCGCAGCAGCAGTTTCGGACGCACGGGCAATGCGTACGACGTCCGCTTCTCCCCCGGCGGCTCCTCGGGCGGCACCGTGACGGCCGTCACCGCCAACATGGCTGTGCTCGGCAACGGCACCGATACCGGCAATTCGATTCGCATGCCGGCCGCCACCAGCGCACTGATCGGTGTGTTTCCGACCCGTGGACTGGTCAGCACGGCCGGCATCGCGCCGCTCGACTGGCTGCTGGATAACACGGGGCCGATCGCGCGCACTGTGACGGACGCGGCCATCGCCCTGTCTGTCATGGCAGGCGCGGATCCGCTGGACCCACCCACCGCGGAAATCGCCGAGCACGCGCAACGGGGACCCTACACGCGTTACCTCAAGTCCGACGCGCTCAAGGGCAAGCGCTTTGCGGTGCCGGCCTTTATTCTGAAGGGCGACGGCATTCCGTTTCACGGCGTGCCCGCAGACATCCCGGACGAGGTCGCGGTACAGCAGGAGGCCAAGGCGGCGGTGCCGCTGGATCCGCGCACGCGAACCGCGTTCATGCAGGCGATTGCGGAACTCAGAGCCGCTGGTGCGACAGTCCTTATCGATGTCGACATCCTGCCGGAGCGTTTTGCCAGGACGGCCAGTCGCATTGCCACCTATCCGTACCTCCGCCAAGGCACGGAACAATTTCTCCATGCCTTTGGGCCTGAGCAATATACCTCGGTTGCTCAATATGCCACGGCCGTGGGTACGCCTCTTGCGCCCACGCTGCTGGGAGAGGAGAGCGACTACGCGCGCTTGGGCTCGATCGAGATCACCCAGCGCAACATCGAGACCGACCCTGCCGCCGAAGCGAACTACCACGACCCGCGACGCCGCACACTGGCCGCGTATCTGGAGCCCCTCGAACGCTTGCATCTGGACGGCTACGTGTATCCTGCGATCCAGATGCCTCCACCGGATGAGACGCTGCCGCAGGATGGGCAGCTCAGCGGAGGCCCGCACTCTGCCACCGGTTGGGTCAACATGATCGGTGTGCCCGCGGTGGTCGTGGTGGGCGGTTTCTATCGCGGCGGTCTGGCCTTTGGGCTGGAATTTTCTGCGCGGCCCTGGCATGACGGCGAGCTGCTGGGATACGCGTATGCCTGGGAGCAGGCGACCCACCATCGCCGTCCGCCTGTTCTGGTCGAAACCGGGCTGCTGCCCCATGCGCCGTGAATCGCGGATGGATGAAGCGCATGTCGCTTCGTCTGTTAGTTGTCGTCCAGCCGCAAGCGCATCTCGATCATGTGTTTTGAAAAGCCCGCCTTCTCATAGGCGCCCAGGGCGAGCAGATTGCCGCTGTACACGTCCAACCGCAATTCCGTTACGCCCTTGCTGCGGCACCACTGCTTGAGTCGCTCGACAATGCCGCCGTTGATTGACTGACCCCGATACCTGGGGTCGACATACATCAGGCCCAGGTAGGCCTGTTGGGCATGGCTCAGATAAGCCTTGGCATTGTCGATACGGGCAAATCCGCAGCCGATGAGTTCAGTGCCACGTTCTGCGACGACAAAGCGCACCTGTTCGTCGCGGATCATCTTCTCGATATCGTAGTACTGGACTAGCCCCGCCTCGAGAGTGGGGTCAAAGGCGCGCTCGGCGCTCACGATGCCCTGCTCAAAGTGGCGAAGCGCGTCGATATCCCGGGCGGTGGCAGTTCGGAAGGTCGTTGCTGGTGCAGGTACCGTATTCATCTGGTCGGTCCAGAGGTTGAAGGGCGAGTAGGACAGGACAGGAAAAGGGCGCAGAATGGCCGTCTTCCGGAACCCAATTACCCTCATTCAGGAGCAGGCCATGAATCGTAAGGTCATCTACAGTTTACTTGGAATCCTCTCAATGGGCGCTGCCGGGACGCTGCAGGCTCAAGTGGCGATGGGCGACACAGAAAAGGCTGTCGCCGCACAGGAGCGTCAGTGGTTGCAGTCTCAGAAGACCAATAACGCGGATCTGCTCACACCGCTCCTGGCCGAGAAATTCATCAATACGGGAGAGAACGGAAAGGTCAGCAACAGGGCCCAGACCCTTGCCGCGGCAAAAGCCAACCATTGGATCAGCGCCGAGTATGAGAATCTGGAAGTCGTTGCCTACGGCGATGCGGCCATCGCGACCGGCGTCTTCGTCGGCAAGGGGACCGACGCCAAGGGCAAGCCCATTGATGAGCACGAGCGCTTTACCGATACCTGGGTCAAGATGCCGGGTGGCAAGTGGCAATGCGCCGCCTCGCACGGTTCGGAAATAAAGAAGTAACGAACCGGGCTGGTTATTTCGCCTCGGCCACATCCTTCCTGTAGCCGGCAGAAAGCGTTCCCCGGGCCTGGGCGATGGGTAGCAGCGTTGGATAGAACTGCACGAAAGTTGTATCCACCGCTGCGTGCCTGGTGTGGCAGTCATAACAGTCCACGGTCTGGGGGATCATTGTTGCCGGCCGCTGGGAATCGAAGCTAAAGAAGGCCCATTGGCCCGCGAAGCGCGCGACGTCTTTGACGTGAACCTCGAGCCCCATGAGCTTGGTGCCCTGGAACCGGCCAGCCTTGTTGATTGACCCTTTGTCCATGGCGTCGCGTATTTCCAGCACCAGCACGGTCTTGTCAGGCCAGGTGCCTGCCGCCAGATACGCGCGGTAGGCCTCGGGGTTCACGAATACGTTGTTGAACCTGTGCTGCCCCATGCGCATGGCCGGGTTGTAGCTCATGTCGAAGCCCGTGGAGAGGTAGATCCATTCCCGATAGCGATCGGGACGCAGCATGGCACCGTCCGTCGTGAATTGCGCAGCCGGCGCCGGAAGCGCTGCGCTCTGGCTGAACTCCGCGGCGCAGAGCAGCAGCAACGAAGCTGGCAGCATGCGGACAGGTAACATCGCGTAGTTCCTCCGGCAGACGTGCAACCCTGATCTCCGCTACGGCGAATGTCAATTTACGGACCGGGCTTCACCAATTGTTCAACCGCGAAGCGCACCGTGGCCACATGAGTCAACACGATGCTTCGATACACGCCAGGCTCAGCACCCCACTTCTGCCATTTGCGGGCGCTGAACCAGATCGCGAAAGCGTCGTGCGCGAAGCGGATCTTCTCGCTGCGGTAGCCTACGCCCGTGTCGAGCGCCGACAGTATGGCGTGCGCTTCCGCGAGCGCGGCATCGTTCCGGCCGGGACCGCTGTCCACCAGCAAGGCCAATCGATCAAGCCTTGCCAGCTCGACTGGGTCCGGGCCGCGGTTACTCAAAATTCGCGATCTTTACGATGCTGCCCTTGGCCTGCGGGTCGTTTGGATCCTTTACTACAGTCACGTACAAGTCCTTCGCGCCGTCGCCAAAGGCCACGTTCGTGGTGCCGTCGCCCGCGGCGATCTCGAAAACATGCAGCAGTTTGCCGTCCGGGGATAGCTTCAGAACCTTGCCGCCAAACCATTGGGCAACATAGATATTACCCTTGCCGTCGATCTTCATGCTGTCGGGTCCAAGCCACCAGGACTCATTCTTGTTCCTTACCAGCAGGTTTAGCAGCGCGAAATTCGCTCGGTGGCTCAACGAGCCGTCAGCATGGATCGTGTACTTCTGGATGCTGTTGCCGACATTTTCGCTGACGTAGGGGGTTTTCTGGTCTGGCGAGACGCCTACACCGTTGGCGTAATTGAGATCGCCCGCTACCTCCACCCATTGCCTGCTGCCAGGAGCAAGGTAGAGGATCTTCCCGATCACGGCGGTTGGCAGGTGGATGTACGGGCCATAAACCGTGGCATAAGCGCCGCCACTGGCTGTCACC
>JBAVRE010000016.1:0-6017 GCA_049694695.1 Steroidobacteraceae bacterium
CGAGAGTCTATTGCCTCAGCGCCTCGCGTGCAAATCCGGGTGAGCCCTATAATCATGGGCGAGATCATTGCCGCCCACGGCGTCCGCGGCGCACAGTGAACTCCGGAGACCGCCATGCGAATGACCACCCTGGCCTTGCTTGGAGCCACTCTCCTCCTTGCATTTCACGTTCAGGCGCGCGTGCCGGGATGCGCTGTTGCCGGGCTGGGCAGCGGTACCTACACGCTGAAGCATGGCGGCCTGACGCGAACCTTTCGGCTGTACATGCCGCCGGGATACACGAGCACGGTGCCCTCGCGCCTGGTGATGCTGTTCCACGGCTGGGGCGGAAATGAAGATGAATTCCTCGGCGACGGCAGCGTCATCGACGAGGCCAGGACGCGCGGCTACATCCTGGCAGCGCCGCGCGGCCTGGGATCGGGAGCGCCGGATCACAGCAGGAATTCCTGGACCTTTCGCGGCTCGGCGACAGGTCTGGCCGGCGCCGACCTCAATCCGAAATCGCCCGCTGCAGCGGCGGCAATCTGCGACACCGTCTCGACACCGGACTACAGGTACCCCTCGTGTAAGACGGGGACTGCAAAGAACAGCTGCTCATGGACGCAATGTCAGGACGATGACATCGGCTTTACGGTGGCGCTGGTGCGCTACCTCGAGACCAGGCTGTGCATCGACACTGCGCATGTGTACGCCGCCGGCGGCTCGAACGGCGGCATGTTCACCTGGGCGCTTGGGCAAGACCCGCTGAGCGCGCCGACCTTCCGCGCCATCGCGCCGGTGATAGGTTTGCCTCACAAAGGTTACCTGGGCGGGCCGGGTAAACACGATCACATGCCGGTAATGCTGGTCACCGGACTCAACGACCCTGTTGTCCCACCCGGAGCCTGGGACAGCGACGCCTACACCACCACCTCGAACGACAGCGATCGCTTCTATTACACCGGCGCCACCGCCATCACGAGGCGCTGGGCTGCCGCAGCCGGTTGCAATACTTCAGGGAAAGAACTCGAGCGCGCCTATGGCGCAGGCCGGGCCGACTGCCGGAGCTACTGTCCCGCGACCGGCACCCGCTGGCCCGCGGTCCTGGATTGTCGGGCAAATATGGGCCACGACTATGGCCTGCCCTGGTCCTGGAAACTGATCATGGATTTTTTCGATCACAGCTAGCGCAGCTCATTTGCGCTGCGGCCTGCGCGCCTAGGACGAGCGTTTGCGCGATCACGATGTTCTGCGACTAACTCGCCGCGGCGTAAGCCGCTCGCAGAGCGGCAGCGGCGACTTCCGGAGTCAGATCGCGCTGCGGCATCGCCAGCATTTCAAACCCCACGAGATGTTTGCGGACCGTGGCCGAGCGCAACAGCGGCGGAAAAATATGCGCGTGCAGCTGCCACTCCGGGTGTGCCGAGCCGTCGGACGGTCGTGGATGAAAGCCCATCGAATAGGGTACCTGCGTTCCGAACAGCCCGTTGAGGGCGCGCAGCGTACCCTGCAGCGCGGCGACAAACCCGGCCAGCCCGACTTCGTCCAGCTCCTCCCAACCGGTAACCGCGCGCCGCGGCAAGATTAAGGTCTCGTAAGGCCAGACGGCCCAGAACGGCACCAGGGAAACCGCGGCGGAGTTCTCCACAACCACGCGTTCGCAGGCTGCAAGCTCGGCCTTGAGGTAATCCATAAGCAGCGCTGCGCCGTGCTGCGAGTGGTAGCGGCGCTGGGTTTCCAGTTCCTTGCGCAGCTCGTTGGGCAGGTGCGCCGTGGCCCAGATCTGGGCATGGGGATGCGCGTTGCTGCAGCCCATCATCTCGCCGCGGTTCTCGAACACCTGGACGTAAGCGACCTCGTCCCGCTCATCGAGGCGGCACCACTCCTGCACCAGGAAACGCAGCGCCTCGAGCGCAGCGCCCGCACTCATTTCGGCGAGGTACAGATCGTGGCGCTCGGAGAAGCACACGACCCGGCAGATACCCGACTCGGCTTCGCTTACGAACAGCGTCGACGCTGCGGATCCGCCCGCGGTCGCGGTCGCGCTCGCACTAGTCAGCGCTGGAAAATCGTTGTCGAAGGCGTACGGGCCGAGGTATGCGGGATTGCGTTGTGCGCCGGCGCGCGCATTGCCTGGACACAGATAGCAGTCCGCGGCATACGCTGGCAGGTTGCTCGCCGCTTCGCGCTCCACCAGTCCCTGCCAGGGCCGCAGCGTACGGTGTGGTGAAACCAGCACCCACTCGCCGGTCAGCAGGTTCAAGCGGCGATGTGAATTGGTCTTCAGATTCATGACGCGTTGACTCCTGCCCTAGTCCGGGTACTGGCCGGAATCTCGGCCGCCGCACCGCAGGGCACGACCACCTGATGCCAGGGCTGATGCCCCAGTATCCCGCTCATGCACTCCAGCAGCCGCGCGAGATTGGGGCTAAAACTCACGACCTCGAGCACTGCGAGCATGCAGCCGCCGAATCCTGCGCCCACCATCCTCGCACCCAGCACGCCCGCTGTGGCACCGGCCGCCTCGACCATGACGTCCAGTTCGTGACAACTTACTTCGAAATCGTCGCGCAGGCTATGGTGTGATGCGCTCAGCAGCGCTCCCAGTGCGCGCGCATCGCCAGCACGCAGCGCGCGCTCGGCTTCGAGCACGCGGCGGTTCTCCGTGACCACATGCCGCACACGGCGCCAGAGCACAGCACCGAGCTCGGCTGCGGCGCTCTCGGCGACACCCAGCTCCAGATCGCACAGGGTCTGCAGCTGCGGCCAGCGCCTGCGCAATTTCCCGAGCGCGGCGGCGCACTCGGCGCGACGCTGGTTGTAGCTGCTCTGGGCCAGGCTGTGTCGCACGCCGCTGGCGATGACCACGAGGCGCAGCGATTCGGGCAACGGCACCGCGTGGTGCGAGATCGACTGGCAATCGAGCAGCATCGCACTGCCCGCAGCGCTGCAGGCGATGGCGTACTGGTCCATGATGCCGCAGCGGACTCCGACGTACTCCGACTCCGCGCGCTGGCACAGCAGCGCGATCTGCCTTCTGTCCAGCTCCGCGCCGGCGGTTGCTGTCAGCGCGAGTGCCAGCGCGACTTCGAAGGATGCCGAAGAACTGAGGCCACCGCCGAGCGGAATGTCGCCCTGTATGAGCACATTGGCGCCCTTGACCGGCACACCGGCCTCGAGCAGGACCCGCAGCACTGCAGCCGCATACGCACTCCAGTCAGTCGCTCCCGGCGCCGGCGGCGCTTTGATGGCGAACTGCGCCGTGTCCGCGAAGTTGACCGAGTAGATCGTGAGCGCGCTGCCCGCACATGGCGCAATGGCGACCCAGGTGCGCGGCGCGGTCGCTACAGGGAGCACGAACCCGCCGTTGTAATCCGTGTGTTCGCCGATGATGTTGACCCGAGCTGGCGCCCGAAACAGCCGGGGTTGCTGGCCAAATCTTGCAGTGAACGCCGCGGCGAACTGCCCAGCGTCGAGCACGCCGCTCAAGGCCTTGGCTCCGCGGAAAGACTGCAGTAGGTCGGTGAGTGGCGGTTGAGCCAAGTATGCATTCTGCCAAATCCGATTGTGCCCGGACCGACGACCTCCACTATCCGGCTTTTCGCCATCTGATGATGCGCACCCGTATTGAGAACCCGTATCATTGACCCGTAATCGTACTGCAATTGCATAGGCGACTGGAACGGAAGTGAGAATGCGCGACAGCGGGCCGTGCGCGGTACCTTCGATTCGCAATATCGGTGCCATTAAATTGGCAAGTTGACGATCAAAAAGCTACGTGAGGACAACATGACCCTTTACCCGCAGAACTTTTCGCTGCCCAGCTGCGTACGCCGCGCCATACTGGTTGAGACCGATCACAGCAGGCTGCTGCACTGATGGCCGCGGTCTTTGGCGAGGCCGAGTGTCAGCGCTGCCGCGCCGACTTCCCATCGCTCCGGCGGACGGTCGCGGGCCAGCCGGTGGCCTTTCTCGATGGCCCCGGCGGTACGCAGGTGCCGGCTGCGGTAATTGACGCGATTGGTGATTGCTACCGCAACAGAAACGTCAATACGCATGGCAATTTTCCGGTGTCGGAAGAGCTGGACCTGCGCATGCTGGCGGCGCGCACGGCGATCGCGGACCTGCTGGGCGCCAGCGGTCATGAGCGGATTTCCATCGGGCAGAATATGACCTCGCTGGCCTTCTCGCTCTCGAGAGCACTGAGCAGCGGCATCCGGCCCGGCGATGAGGTGCTGATCACGGCGCTCGATCATGAAGCGAATCGCGGCCCCTGGCAGCAGCTGGCCGCTAACGGTGCGGTAATCAAGGAGGTGCCGCTCCTGCCGACCGGAGCGCTCGATTACGCGGCCATGGTGCGGCTTATCACGCCGAAGACCCGCCTGCTGGCACTCGGATGCTCATCGAATGCCATTGGTACGGTGAATGACCTGGCGCTGGCGCGGCGCCTGACGCGCGCGGCCGGCGCGTTGCTGATTCTGGATGCCGTGCACTACGCACCGCACTTCCCGATCGACGTCGCGGCACTCGATCCCGATTTTCTGCTCTGCTCCGCTTACAAGTTCTATGGGCCGCATGTCGGCATTTTGTACGCGCGCGCCGGGCTGCTCGATTCCTTGCCGACCGAACGGCTGGCAGTGCAGGATGAGCACGCGCCGTATCGCATCGAAACCGGCACGCTGAATCATCCGGCCATCGAAGGCGTTGCGGCCGCGATCGACTATCTGGCCTCGTTCGGCCAGGGAGCCTCGCGGCGCCATGCGCTGCTCGATGCCATGACGGCACTGGGACGCTACGAGCATCAGCTGGGCGTCTACCTTTGGGATTCGCTCCAGGCAATGCCGGGCGTACGCCGCTGGGGACAGCCCTTTGATGTGCCGCAACGCGCGCCGACCGTGTCGTTCACGATTGACGGCGTAGAGGCCGCCGCCGCGGCCCGTGCGCTCGGCCAACGCGGCATCTGCGTCTGGGACGGTGACTTCTACGCGCCAGGGCCGGTTCGCGCCCTGGCCGTGCCGGGCGGCGCGCTCATCCGCGTCGGCTTCTCGATGTACAACACGCGCGCGGAAACGGATCGGCTGCTGGAGGAGATTTCGAAGCTGGCCAAGACAGGGCGCAAATGAGGCCTGGGCCACGACTGCCGCCAGCGGTGACAGGCAGCCGGGCGGCCGTGGCGGCATTGCTGGCGCTGCTGCCGTTGACGGCCGCCACTGGCGCCACGACCGCACTGGTTGCGCAGCGCGTGATTGACGGGCGCAGCAACACACTCGGCAGCGCTACCGTAGTGCTGGTCGAAGGCGATCACATCAGCGCCATCGGCGATCGCTCGATCATTCCCGCGGGAGCCGAGATTGTCGAGCTGGGCGATGCGACCCTGCTGCCCGGCATGATCAATGCCCATGAGCACCCGTTGATGTATGCGAGCGACTACCAGAACGCCCACCTCGACAGTTCTTCCGCCTACAAGGGATTGATGGCACTGGCCGGGCTGCAGCGCCTGCTGCTCGCGGGCTGGACCGGCGTGCGCGTGATGGGCGATGCCGATGTGTACTACGCCAACCAGGACCTGCGCCGCGTCATCGACGCGGGCGTGTTCATCGGGCCGCACATGAGCGGCGCCGGGCACTACATCTCGATCACCGGCGGGGGCGGCGACATCAACTATCTGTCACCGGAGCAGAGCGTGCGCCCGGACGGATTGATCGCCGATGGACCTGAGCAAATCCGCAAAGCCATCCGCGCCGAAGTGAAGTACGGCTCCGACTGGATCAAACTGCTGGTCACGGGCGCCTTCGAGTCGGTGGGCGACGATCCGCGCAACGTTGCGTTCTCGCCCGAAGAGCTGCGTGCGGCCGTCGATGAGGCCAATCGCCACGGCCTGCCGGTGGCCGCCCACGCGCACGCCACCGAAGGCATCAGGCAGGCGGTGGCCGCGGGCGTGCGCTCGATCGAGCATGGCACCTACGTCGATGATGAAACCCTGCATGAGATGGCCAGGCGCGGCACTTTCATGGTGCCCACGGTGTATCTGGGCGATT
>JBAVRE010000017.1:0-1719 GCA_049694695.1 Steroidobacteraceae bacterium
TGCAACGGTTCAAACGGGGTCGGGAACGGTCTATCTGGAGAGTGAAGGTGAAGTGGTCTGGTCAGCTGACGACAACCAAACATGGGACCCAATACCGGCTGACAGTTTATACAGCACGCCCATGAAGTTCGTTTGCGCATGGCAGGCGAAGTGATTAAACGCGCAACCCGTGTGTAGCTTCATCGACTTTCGCACAAAAGGCGTGAGCTGAAATGAGAGACTTCGATCTGCTGGGGAGCGGCCTCAGACGGAGTGAAGTCCATGAGCAAACGCGAGCATCGACGATTTACGGCCGAACAGAAGCTGGAGATTTTACGCGAGACGGAGCAGCCTGGGGTCACGGTGAGCGAGGTGTGCCGGCGGCACAGCCTGGCGCCCTCGGTGTTGTACCGTTGGCGTGCGGTGGCGCAGAAGGGTTCGGCCACGGCGCTCAAGCGGGACGCGCAGCGTGTGCCCCGCCAAGGCGATGCGGAGGCGCGGCAGGCGGCCGAGCTGGTGCGACTGCGGGCTGTGATCGCCGAGATCACGGCAGAGAACCTGGAGCTGAAAAAAAAGATCTGAGGTTGGACGATTTATTCCGAGTGCCGGCGGAGAGCAAGGCAGCCGTGATGCAGATGGTGGCGCAAACCAAGCGACGTTCCGGCTGGCCGGCACAGCGTACGCTGGCGGCGCTGGGTGTGCCGCGCAGCGTGTACTACGGCTGGCGGCGGCGCGAATCTTTGCAGGATCGAGCTGGCATGCCCTGCCGCGTGTACGAGGTGCTGCCCGAGGAGCGCGCTGCGATCTGTGAGTTTGCGCTCGCGCAGCCGAAAGTAGGCTATCGCAAACTCACCTGGATGATGCTCGATGCGGGTATTGCCTGCGTGGGCGAAAGCACGGTTTATCGGGTACTAGATGAAGCTGATCTGCTCTCGCGCTGGAAGCGCTCGGAACGCTCTGGCGGCGAGTACCACTTCAGACCGGTGGCACCGAATCAGCAGTGGCATACGGATGTCATGTACGTGTGGGTGGCGGCCCGATTTTACTTCCTGCTGAGCTTCGTCGATGCCTACAGCCGCTACATCGTGCATCATAAATTGCTGTTGAGCTTGGACGGTAAATCCGTATCGACCGAGCTGCAGGCGGCGCTGGAAGCCAACCCGGAGGCCAAACCTCGGGTAGTCCACGATCATGGCGGCGAGTTCGTCAATCGCGATGTCGCCGCCGTGATCAAGGCGCACAGCCTGATCGATATCAAGACGCGGCCGCGCCACCCGGAATCCAACGGCATCGTCGAGCGCTTCAACGGTACGGTGCGCGATGAAACCGACAACGACTACGGCAAGAACTATCTGCAAGCCGAAGCGGTCATCGCCAACCTGATGAAGCATTACAACGAGGAGCGTCTCCACGCCACCCTGGGTTACATGACGCCGGTAACCTGGCATCGTGGCCACCCGGAGCAGGTTCGAGAACGACGTGCAGAGCAAATTGCTGCGGCCCGCGCACATCGGAAAATGATCAATCAGCAGCGATTAACCCTGGCCGCCTGAGCAGTGAAAGCCTCCCTTTCAAGCCCAAGCCGTTTGTCCAAGTTGACGAGAAGCGCGACACAAGCAGATCCGGCTCGCCTGCCGGCTCGTGCGCGTCGTGACATCGAGTTGCGAGAGGAGATCGGCCGCGTGTGGCAGGAGAACTTCTGCGTATATGGCGCTCGCAAAGCCTGGAAGCAGCTTAACC
>JBAVRE010000018.1:0-7511 GCA_049694695.1 Steroidobacteraceae bacterium
CCATGGCGCCGCGCATGACCACGAAGCGCGCGCCGGCGATGCGTCCGGCGGTTTCGAAATCGAGGCCGCCCAGTGCTTCGCCGAGGGCGACATGATCGCGCGGCGTGAACGTGAACTGCGCAGCCTCGCCCCAGCGGCGTACTTCAACATTCGCACTTTCATCGTGGCCCTCAGGCACCGACTCATGCAGCAGGTTCGGCAGGCCGAGCTGCCAGTCGCTCTGCGCGGCCAGCGCCGCTTCCAGGGCCGCATCGGCCAGCTCCACCGCACGGGCCAGTGACTCACCGCGCGCCATGAGCGGCCCGATATCTTCGCCGCGCCCCTTGGCCTGGCCCACCGCTTTGGCGTGATGATTGCGCTCGGCGCGCAAGCGATCGGCTTCAAGTTGCCCGGCGCGGCGCTGCTCTTCGAGCGCCTGCCAGGCCTGCACGTCGAGCCTGAAGCCGCGACGCGCGAGATTGCGGGCGACCTCTTCAGGCGCACTGCGCAGCAGTTTGGGATCAATCATTGGCGTTCCACTTTATTGCGTTCCCGCAGCTTCGCCAGCGCTTCGCCGATGCGGATCTCGAGGCCACGGGGTACGGGTTCATAGTAGCGCCGCTCGGCCAGCGCGTCAGGCAAATAGCGCTCGCCGGCGGCGAAGGCGCCCGGCTCATCGTGCGCATAGCGGTAGCCGCTGCCATAGCCGAGCTCCTTCATGAGCCGGGTCGGTGCGTTACGCAATTGCATGGGCACTTCGAGCGTGCCAAATTTTTCGATGTCGGCCTGGACTGCGCCGAGCGCGGTGTAGACCGCGTTGCTCTTGGCGGCCACGGCCATGTAGACCACCGCTTCGGCCAGCGCCAGATCGCCCTCCGGACTGCCGAGCCGCTCATAGGCCTGCCAGGCTTCGAGCGCGATGCTCAGCGCGCGCGGATCGGCGAGCCCGATATCTTCGCTGGCCATGCGCAGCACGCGCCGCGCGATGTAGTGCGGATCGCAACCGCCATCGAGCATGCGTGCATACCAGTACAGGGCGCCGTCAGGATCCGAGCCGCGCACCGCTTTGTGGAGCGCCGAGATCTGATCGTAGAACTGCTCGCCGCCCTTGTCGAAACGGCGTCGGCCGCCCGCGGCCACCTCGCGCGCCATGGCGAGGGTGATGAGCTGGGTGTCGGCTGCAGCGGCCAGGCCGGCGGCCAGCTCAAGCTGGCCCAGGGCGCGGCGCGCATCGCCATCACCCGCCTGCGCCAGCAATTCCAGCGCTTCGGGCTCAATCGTCAGCCTTGCATCACCGAGACCGCGCTCCCGGTCGCTCAGGGCGCGCTCCAGCAGGCCGCGCAGCGCTTCGACATCGAGTGCGCGCAGCACGTAGACGCGGGCGCGCGAGAGCAGCGCGCCGACGATCTCAAACGAGGGGTTTTCGGTGGTGGCGCCGATGAAGGTGAGCGTGCCATCTTCAACGTGCGGCAGAAAGCTGTCCTGCTGCGCTTTGTTGAAGCGGTGCACTTCATCGAGAAACAGCACGGTCGGGTTGCCGGCCGCCGCCACCTGGCGGGCACGCGCCACCGCTTCGCGTATGTCCTTGATACCCGCCTGCACCGCCGAAAGCGCAATGAATTCAGCTCCGGAGGCCTCCGCCATCAGTCGCGCCAGCGTGGTCTTGCCGGTCCCCGGCGGGCCCCAGAGAATCAGCGAGTGCAGGGCCCGATGAGTGATCGCCTCGTACAGCGGCTTGCCGGCACCCAGCAACTGCGGCTGCCCGACGAACTCTGCCAGGGTACGCGGACGCATGCGCGCAGCGAGCGGTTGCCAGGTCTTTACGATCGGCGCGGCCATTGCTCGAACCACCGCACCCAGTGTCGCAGCCCGATCAGACCCAACAGCAAGCCCAGGCCCACACCATAGGCGCCGGCAATGAAGTCGCGCCAATCCGCCTCGCGCCCCAGGCCCATGAGTCCCTGCGCGATTTCGATGCCCCCGCCCAGTGCCAGCAGCGACAGGGCCAGCCAAAGATAGTGGCGCACGCGCACCAGGCCACCAAACCAGATGGCCAGCGACAGATAGGCCAGCAGATGCTCGAGCTTGTCGCTGACGTGCATGCGCGGCAGGTCACGCGCCGGAACCAGGCTGGCAATCACTACCGTGAGCGTCAGCAGCGCACCGAGCGCGTACCAGAGGCGCGCATGGCGCGCGCCGTCGGCCGTCGTAGCTGTGTTCATGTGGCCGCAGCGTTCATGGCGCGATCGCCGTGCCGATGACATCTACACCGGCGGGTGGGGTGAATTGCAGTTCGCTGTCCGGCACCCGCGAATTGCGCGCGTTGCGAGCGAAGCTCAGGGTCACGATCTGGCCCAGGCGATCGTGAATCCGCAGGCGCAGCAATTGGGTGTCGCGAAAACCCAATTCAGCGCTGGCGAAGTCCGCGCTCGCGCTGTGCGGTGTCACCTGTACCCACGCCAGGCCATCGTGCGCGGCCTGTGGAACGATCTCGAAGGCCGCGTGCATCTGCGCGTCCGTGCCCGACAGCAGCACGACTGGTGTTGCGGTGAGTGCCGAACTCGCCGGCTTGACCGTGGCCTGCTGCAACTCCTGATCATAGAACCAGAGATTCCTGCCGTCGGCGATCAGCAGCTGGGCGCCCGCATCCTGCGGCGTGTATTCCCAGCGAAAGCGCCCAGGTCGGCGCACCAGCAAGGTGCCACTGCCCTGCTCTACGCGCTTGCCGGCCGAATCAACCACCTCCTGGGTGAAGGGCGCGCGCCAGCTCGACAGGCCGGCCAGAAAGCGCTCGAGCGCATCGGCGGCCATGACAGGGACGCCTGGCAGCAGCGCCAGCGCGCCGCACCACAACGGCAGCGAGCGGCGCAGCTTCATGAGTTTGCCGGCGGCGGCGCCAGTACTTCGCGCGCGCCGTTGGATTGCAGCGGCCCGACCAGGCCGGCACTCTCCATCGCTTCGATAATGCGCGCCGCGCGGTTGTAACCAATTTTCAGGCGTCGCTGCACGTAGGATATGGAAGGCTTGCGCTCGCTCACCACGATCTTGACCGCCTCGTCATACAGGGGATCGGCTTCGGCATCGCCGCCGGAGACACCGGTCTCCTCGTCCTCGCCCGAAATACCGGGGATCGGCTGCGACGGCCCGACCAGCACCGCATCGATGTAACTGGGCGCCGCGTTCTTCTTGAGCGCGTCGACCACACGATGCACTTCCTGATCGCTGACGAAGGCGCCATGCACACGCGTGGGTATCGCCGTGCCGGGCGGCAGATACAGCATGTCGCCGTGCCCGAGCAGCGATTCGGCGCCCATCTGATCGAGGATGGTGCGCGAGTCGACGCGCGCCGACACCTGGAAGGCGATGCGCGTCGGGATATTCGCCTTGATCAGGCCGGTGATGACATCGACCGAGGGGCGCTGGGTCGCCAGGATGAGATGAATGCCGGACGCGCGTGCCTTCTGCGCCAGGCGGGCGATGAGCTCTTCGACTTTCTTACCGACAATCATCATCAGGTCGGCCAGCTCGTCGATGATCACGACCACGAAGGGCAGCGGCCCGAGATCCTGAATCAGGCGCTGGTCGATCGAGGGATCGTTGGCCGCGCGCATGGTCATGATCGGATCGCGGATCGGCTTGCCAGCCGCCACGGCATCCTTCACGGCGCGGTTGTAGCCGGAAATATTGCGCACCCCGAGCGCCGACATCAGCTGATAGCGCCGCTCCATTTCCGCCACGCACCAGCGCAGCGCGTTGGCGGCCTGCTTCATGTCGGTGACCACCGGCGCGAGCAGATGCGGAATGCCCTCATACACCGAGAGCTCGAGCATCTTCGGATCAATCATGATCAGCCGTACATGCTCGGCAGTGCTCTTGTACAGCAGCGAGAGCACCATGGCGTTGATGGCCACCGATTTGCCCGAGCCGGTCGTGCCGGCGATCAGCAGATGCGGCATGCGCGCCAGGTCCGCCACCATCGGCACGCCGCCGATATCCTTGCCGAGCGCCAGTGCCAGCGGCGAAGCCACGGCTTCGTAGGCGCGGCTCTTGATGATCTCGCCGAGCGTGACCACCTCGCGCCGTTCGTTCGGAATCTCCAGTCCCATGACCGACTTGCCGGGTATTACCTCGACAACGCGCACGCTGGTGGTGGAGAGCGCGCGCGCCAGATCCTTGGCGAGTCCGCTGATCGCGCTGGCCTTCACGCCTGGCGCCGGGCGCATCTCAAAACGCGTGATCACCGGGCCGGGATGCACGGCCACCACTTCAACCTCGACGCCAAAGTCCTTCAGCTTAAGCTCGACCAGGCGCGACATCGCTTCGAGCGCTTCGGCGGAATAGGAAGGCTCACGCGCGCCCTCATCATCGAGCAGGCTCAGCGCCGGCAATTCGCCTGCCTGCGGCGGATCGAACAGCGGCACCTGGCGTTCCTTCTCGGCGCGCTCACTTTTGGGAATCGCGGGCGCCGGCGCTTCAATGCGCGGTGGCGGCCGCGCGCGCACCTTCTTGTGCTCGGCTTCGACCGCTTCCATGCGCGCCTGTTTGCGCTCCTGCCCGCTCTCGACCTCAATCTTGACCTGGCGGCGTTCGCGCAGAAAACGGTAGGCCCGCCATACTGCCGCACCCAGTCCGTCGATGACCTGCAGCCAGGAAATGCCAAAGGCGACTGCGGCGCTGGCGGCCCAGGCGGCCAGAAATACCAGGGTGGCACCCAGCAGATTCAAACTGGCGGCGATGCCGCCGCCCACTGCCATGCCGACCACACCGCCCGCGCTCTGACGCAGTGTGCCCGGATTCCAATGCAGTGCCACCAGCGCACAGCTGCAGACCAGCAGGATGGAGAAACCCAACAGCCGCACGATGAAATTGGCGCGCGAGCCGGTTTCGACGATGGCACGCGAGCGCGCCAGGCTGACGGCCGCGACCGCGAGGCTCAGCGGCAACAGGTAGGCCGGACGGCCGAACAGGAAATAGAGCAGATCAGCGATCCAGGCGCCGGCACTGCCCACCCGGTTGTAGACCGTGTCGCCACTGCCGGTGAATGAAAACCCAGGATCGCGCACATCGTAGCTGGCCAGCGCCACGAGCAGCACCAGCGCCAGCACGCCCAGTCCGATCGCGGCGCCTTCGCGCAGGCCACGCGACACGGCGGCCGAAAAACGCGGTGGCGACTTGCTCTCGGCCGATGAGGTTGTCAATGGCAAATCTCTGTAAATGTCGCTTGGCCGCGCGCCTGGGCTTGCATACCATTCCCTGCCGGCCCTTGCCGTTTCTGTCACTGCTGGTTGTGGGAAATTGTACATGAGCAAGCTCGAACATCGCCGCCTGATCATTCTGGGCTCGGGCCCGGCCGGCTACAGCGCCGCGGTCTATGCGGCGCGCGCCAACCGCAAGCCCCTGCTGATCACCGGCACCGAGCAGGGCGGGCAGCTCATGATCACCACCGATGTCGATAACTGGCCTGGCGACGTCGAGGGTCTGCAGGGGCCCGATCTGATGGCACGCATGCGCCGCCACGCCGAGCGCTTCGCCACCGAAATCGTAGCGGACCAGGTGCACACGGTGCGCTTGGGGAAGCGCCCCTTTGAACTGGTGGGCGACACCGGCACCTACAGCTGCGATGCCCTGATCATCGCCACCGGCGCCTCGGCACAGTATCTGGGCCTGCCGGCCGAGGAGCGCTATCGTGGCCGCGGCGTCTCGGCCTGCGCCACCTGCGACGGGTTTTTCTTTCGCGGCCAGCGGGTCGCCGTGATCGGCGGGGGCAACTCCGCGATCGAGGAAACGCTGTATCTGTCCAACCTGGCCGAGCATGTCACGCTGGTGCATCGGCGCGATCGATTGCGTGGTGAAAAAATTCTCCAGGACCGGTTGATGGAGCGGGTTCGCGCCGGCAAGGTCGAGATCATCTGGAATCACACAGTCGAGGATATTCTCGGCAATGAGCAGGGCGTCAACGGCCTGCGACTCCAGAGCACCAGCGGCGCCGGCGCCAGAGACCTGGCCATCAGCGGGGTATTCATCGCCATCGGCCATCGCCCCAACACGGAAATATTTGCCGGTCAGCTGGAGATCAAGGGCGGCTACCTGCAGGTGCACAGCGGTAGCGGCGGGGATGCGACCGCGACCAGCGTTGCCGGCGTGTTCGCGGCGGGCGATGTCGCCGATCACGTTTATCGACAGGCTGTCACTTCCGCCGGTTCCGGCTGCATGGCGGCGCTGGACGCCGACCGCTACCTGGAGCGCCTCGACGGCGGCGGATGAGCGAGCCGACTCGGGCCCGCTTTCTGGGCGGCATGGCCGGGATCGACGCAGCCACGTGGAATGCGCTGGCGGGCGACTATCCGTTCATGCGCCATGAATTCCTGGCGGCACTCGAAGACACCGGCTGCGTTGCGCCCGCAACCGGCTGGACGCCGCGCCATCTCCTGATGGGTGAGCGCGCGCAACCCACCGTGCTCGCACCGCTCTACGAGAAGGCGCATTCCTGGGGCGAGTTCGTGTTTGATTTCGCCTGGGCGCGCGCCTGGGAGAGCCGCGGCCTGCGCTACTACCCCAAGCTGCTGCTCGCCATCCCTTTTACACCGGCGAGCGGGCCACGGCTGCTGTGCGCCGCTGCCGGCAGTGCCGGAGAGCAGAGCAGGCTGGCGGCGCTACAGGCCATCGCCGCGGACTGTGCGACGCGTGGGCGCTCTTCGGCGCACGCCCTGTTCATTGACGAACCGCTCCGTGCGGCCGCCGAGGCCGCCGGCTGGTTGCTGCGCCGCGATTGCCATTTCCAGTGGTGCAATCGTGGTTACCGCGACTTCGAGGACTTCCTGGCGACCTTTTCGGCCGACAAGCGCAAGAAAGCCCGGCGCGAGCGCCGGCGCGTCACCGAACAGGGCATCGTGTTTGAAACGCGCAGCGGCGATCAGCTCGATCCGGCGCTGCTGCAAAAAATACATGCGCTGCACGCCGCGACCTTCATTCGACACGGTCATGAACCCTACCTGTCGGCCGAATTCTTCGGCAAAGTCGCCGCGGCGCTCAAGCAGGCCTTCATCGCCACGCTCGCCTGGCGGGCGGGCGAACTGGTGGCCACCGCCGTGTACTTTCGTTCCCACGACACCCTCTACGGCCGTTACTGGGGCGCGGCCGGCGACTATCACAGCCTGCACTTCGAAGCCTGTTATCACCAGGGCATCGAGTATTGCATCCGCCATGGTCTGCAGCGCTTTGAACCCGGCACCCAGGGCGAGCATAAGTTGGCGCGTGGCTTCGAACCGGTGTTCACCTGGTCGGCGCACTGGCTCGCTGATCGCGTCTTGCGCGATGCGGTAGCACAATTTCTGAAGCGCGAGACCGAGGCAATCGGCGAATATGCCGACGCTGCAGCGCTGCACACGCCGTTTCGCGAGCGCGCAGTGCCTTGATGGCCAGGTTCGCGTCATGATCGCCTGGCTTGCTCCTGGCGACCCACCCGACTCGTTCCCGCCGGTCGCACGCGCACTGCGCGACCCGCCCGGGCTGCTGGCTGCCGGCGGCGATCT
>JBAVRE010000019.1:0-1960 GCA_049694695.1 Steroidobacteraceae bacterium
GGCTAAGGCCGTTGACCGGCGGATTCTGCAAGGTGAGTAGCGCAATGCCATCGCGGATTTCGTACTTGACTGACATATTCAGTTCCTGTGCGCAGTGGTGCATCGTACAGATGCGATCAGTGCCAGAGTATCGGTCACGGGTCGCCCATCTTCTGCGCAAATTCCCAACCCAGTTCGGCCAGTGGCCGCGCCTGGCGTCCGCTTTCCGCCGCCTGCGCACTGCTGGCCGTGCCCTCCTCCACCCGCTTCGCAACGCCCTGCAGGATCGCGGCGATGCGGAACAGGTTGTAGGCCAGGTAGAAATTCCAGTCGACCGTCAGTGGACGGCCGATGCGACGTTCATAGGCAGCGATATATGCGGACTCCGTTGGAATCCCCAACAACTCAAGGTCCAGCCCCTTCAGGCCGCGCACCGCGATGCCAGGTGTGATGTGCCAACTCATCAAATGGTAGGCGAAATCCGCGAGCGGATGTCCCAGCGTGGATAGTTCCCAGTCAATCACCGCCAGGATGCGCGGCTCGGTGGAATGAAAGATGACGTTGTCGATGCGATAGTCGCCATGCACCAATGACACCTGTGGAATGTCTTCGTGCGGAACGTGCTGCGGCAGTCGCTCGATCAACCGATCCATGGCCTCGATGGTGCCGATCTCGCTGGCGCGATACTGACGCGTCCAGCGGTCGATCTGGCGGTTGAAGTAATTGCCGGCCTTACCGTAATCTGAAAGACCCAAGGCGGTAAAGTCCACCGCATGCAATCCGGCGATGACACGGTTGAGTTCGTCGTACAAGGCGGTACGGTCGGCACGGGCGACATCGGGAAGGGCCTGGTTCCAGAAGATTCGTCCCTCGACGAAATCCATCACGTAGAACGCTCGTCCAACCACTGATTCGTCATCGCACAGGCAATGCATCCTGGTGACCGGCACCGGGCTGCCGGCCAATGCAGACTGCAGGCGGAACTCCCGCTCCACAGCATGGGCGGTGGGCAGCAATTCCGCGACCGGCCCGGGTTTGGCGCGCATCACGTATTGTCGTGCCGGGGTGGACAGTAAGTAGGTCGGATTTGACTGGCCACCCTTGAAGCGCGCGATCGCAATGGGACCGTGAAAGCCATCGATATGCGCGGCCAGATAGCTCTCCAGGGCTGCCAGATCGAAAGGCACTTGCATGTCATTTGAATCTGGAGCTGGGACGGTCATGTTGCAGCCCTCACCAACCTCCCGTCGACCAGTGTTGGCACCACGTCGATGGTGTCGTGGGTACTGGCATAGTCCACTTCGCAACCGAGCGCCTGACTTTCCATCATCTGACCAACTCGCGATGCGAACAATGCTGTGCGCGTATCGCATCCCCGATAGGCATACAGTGCGGCAATGGCCGCATCTGTCAGCGTGTAGTCCGCAATTTGGACGAGATGGGCAATGACATGGCCGGCCGCATGGAAATCCTCCAGATTAAACCGGTCGAGCGTACCGGAGCACACAATCAATACGGAGGCTTGCGGGTGGCGCGTCACGACGTGCGCGGCCAATGCCTTGCCATTGAGAAACGCACCGACGTAGACGTGGGGGGCGTGCGCGACCGATACCAGCGTCTGGGTGCCGTTGGTCGTGCAGTACACCATCTCGGCGCCATTTAGACACAGACTTGCCAATGCGACGGGAGTGGCGGGCGCAAAACCGGGGATCGCCTGCGCCATGAATTCGCCCGCAAGCACGCACGTGCCCACCTGCTCAGCGATGCGCATGGCCTCGTCGCGACTGCGCACCGGATGGATGCTGGCGACGCCCTTCGAGAACGCGTGCACTATGGTGGTTGTCGCGAAAAGCACGTCCAGAACCACAACGACCTTGTCGTCAAGCCGGGCGGGGTCGATCTCCTGTCTCTTTAGCAATACGTGAAGTTTCGGCATGGTCCCACAGCATGGATTCGATATTATAATTCCGTACTATGAAAC
>JBAVRE010000020.1:0-4942 GCA_049694695.1 Steroidobacteraceae bacterium
GTCAAGGCCGCCGCCGGCGCGGATCAGGTCGGCGACCTTCATGTTCTCTTCCAGCGGGTAGTCGCCTTCGACGATGACCCGGCCACTGATGTTGACCACCAGCGGCGCCTGCTGCTGGCTCGCCTGCTGCTGCAGTTCGTCGAGCAAGGGTTTGATGACCCGCTCGCGCTTGGTCTGCAGGTCAAACACCGTGATGCGATCGCGCGCCATCAGCTCGACATCGGCGGCACTGCCGGGCGCCGCCAGCGCTGCCGCGAGATCGGCCGAGCGTACGACCAGGCGTCGGTCGGGCGCGAGCTCGCGGCGGATCAGCACGTAGTGCTCATCGGCGCCGGCTTTCAACTCATCCACGGACGGCAATAGCTCCGACAAACGCATGCCTTCGTGCCAGGCGTAGTTGCCGGGACGGTACACCTGACCTTGAACACTGACCCCCGCATCGAGCGTGGGGCGCAGGCGGGCGACGCGCAGCTGATCGCCATTTCTAAGGCGCATGCCGGCCATGCTTGCCTGCGAACTGAGATCGACGTTGAGCACCACGCGGCGGCGCTGCTCGTTGACACGCGTCAGGGCCGCGCTGCCCTGATCCGCCTCGGTCGTGTAGCCGCCGGCCATGCGCACGGCATCCGCCATGCTCTCGCTGTCTTTGAGCTCGTAGATCGCAGGGCGGTGCACCTCGCCTTCCACCGAAACGGTAGCGCCGATCGGTGGAATAAGTATGGCGTCGCCCGGCAGCAGCTTGGCATCATTCGAAGTGTCGCCGCGCATCAGCAGGTCGTAGAGATCCAGCGTGCGCACGGTCTGGCCAGCGCGTTTGAGCTGGATCGTGCGCAGCGAGCCGATCTCCTTCACGCCGCCGGCCGCGAACAATGCGCCGGTGACGGTAGCCAGACCACTGACGGTATAAGCGCCCGGATACCTGGCCTCGCCCACCACGAACACCTGAATCGAGCGCACGTCGCCCATGCTCAGCGATGCACGCACACCGATCATCTGCCGGCTGACGCGCGATTCGACATCGGCGCGCACCTCGCTGAAGCGGCGCCCGCCTACGCTGATCGGCCCGAGTTCCGGGAAGCTCAAGCGCCCATCGCGACTGACCGTGAGCGCCAGCGTGCGGTTCTGGCTGCCGTAGAGCTGCACACTGAATCTATCGCCCGGGCCGACGATGTAATCGGAGGGCACGGGCACATCGCCCAGCGGCGCAAACGTAGACTGGGCTTCATCAAACAGATCGTAACCGTAGGGCTTGAGCCCCGCGCCGCCGAGGCGACGCACGGGCAGGTAAGTCACTTTGACATCGAGCTTCACGAGATCCGGTTCGGCCGAGAGACGCAGCGTGGCCTGCGCTTCTGTCAGGCCAGCGAGCGCAATGGCGGCGAAACCCGGCAGTTGAATGGCACCGGATGAATCAAGCGTGTAGGGGTTCCTGGAGCGGATCAGCGCCTCGAGCTCGCTCAGGCGCGCACGTTCCTCAGGCCTGAGTTCCACTTCCGGGGCGACGATCGGGGCGCCAGTCGTGCCAGCCGGCAGGCCCGTCAAGGGCTGCGCCGCACCAGCGCCGGTGCCCGCGGTCGCGGGCCACGTAAGCTTCTGGCGCTGGATTTCAGGCTCAATCAGGATCAGATCATCGGCACGTAATCGATGCGGCAGCATGGCTTCGGCGTCTGCGGCCCGGCTGCGCGCGTTCTGTTGATTGTTCTGTGTCGCGGCTGAGCCTGAGCGGCTCTGGGCGGCGGAGGGTGCCCCACTGCTACCCTGACCACTCGGGCCACCCTGCCCGCCCCCAACCTGCTGGAGGATGGCCTGCTGCTGATCGGGTGGCAGGTTGCTGTAGATCTCCGCCAGACCCGAGGATCCGCCGGTTTGCGCGGTAGCGGGCAACGCCGCCATGCCTATCGCGAGGGCTGCAAACCATACACAGGCGCGCCACGCGCGCGGGGGGGTCAGGTTGAACTGGGTCAAAACGGCTCTCCGGCCTGGTAGCCTGCGGATTGTACTTATTTCTGGTGCTGGCGGGGGGAGGAGAACGGCCCCTGGACATTGGCGTTTGGTCACCCGCGCTTCGGCTGCGGTTAACCAGGCGCCACGCACCTTGATGCAAACTGAGCTGCTGATGCGCAGCCCGTCTTTAGCGAAAGGCCGGAGTCACACAACCGGGCGTTTGCCTACAAACCCGGCACATTTGCGAATCGCGCGGGTCGTGTCCGCTGCGGCACTCTGTACACACACCTCAAAGCCGCAACTCTTCAATGCTCATTGAATTTCTGTACCACATGTGATACATATCAATAGTTCGCAGGATACGCTCGCGTCGGCCAGGGCGCCGCTGGTGTTCTACCGCACGAGCGCGGGAAATGAGCCGGTGCGCGATTGGTTGCAACGACAATCCAGTGTAGACCGGCGTGCCATAGGGCAGGATCTGGCGCGAGCGCAATGGCGTTGGCCCGTCGGCATGCCCCTTTGCCGCCCGATGGGCCGAGGACTTTGGGAAGTACGCACGTCCCTTCCCGGCGGCAGACAAGCGCGCGTCTTAATTTGTCATCACGACGGTGAATTATGGGCATTGCACGCCTTCGAGAAAAGGACCAGAAAGATTCCCAAGAGCGCCCTCGACCTCGCGGCAAGACGCCTCAAGTCGGTCGTAAATCCATGAGTGGCGAAGTGCGACCACGGCACCCGCACCGTGGTTCTTCGTTGGACGAGCTTCTCGACTCCGAAGGTGTCCGCGCGCAGTTCGAGACTGTCGCCATCAAGGAAGTCATTGCCTGGCAGGTGGCGCAGGCTATGAAGGGGCAGAAACTGACTAAGGCCGGGATGGCAGAGCTGATGGGCACCAGCCGCGCGCAGCTTGATCGCCTGCTCGATCCGCAGCGCGATGTCACGCTCTCGACGTTGTCGCGTGCGGCGACAGCGTTGGGCCGGGAACTGCGGGTAACGCTGGCGTAACTCCGGGCCGACGGATCTACGGCAGGTCTGCCAGGTACTCCGCTTCCCTGGCATGGCTTGCATGCCTCAGCTGGTTGAATTACCGCCAAGCTTCACAATTCTACGCGTTGCCACCAGCTACACAGCTGGCGGTGACAGACCTGGCTGCAGATCATCACTGCCATGCCGTGCCCTCAAACAAACCGGGATTTCTGTGGACAGTGCTACGGCACGGCCGTAGTATATGCCACTGTTTGAGTACATCGAGGCCCCAGGTTTCACGCGCATGCTGGCGGCATATCTGGACGACGAGGAGTACCAGCAGCTTCAGAGAAATTTGAATGACAGACCCGAGACTGGTGTGGTCGTACCAGGCTCTGGGGGCGTACGTAAGCTTCGCTGGGGACTATCGGGTCGGGGTAAGCGCGGCGGGCTTCGGGTGCTCTACTATGTAGCGTCGAGTGCAGGGCAGATCTGGATGTTGTCAATACACGCCAAAAACGCGCATGCCAACGTCCCAGCCCATGTTCTCAACGAACTGAGAAAGGTATTTGAGAATGCGCAAGATGTCTGACAAAGAATTGGCGCGCTGGGAACAGACGCGAAACATTGGTGAAGAACTGCTTAAAGGGATCCGCGATATCAAGGCGGGCCGTGTTGGCCGGCGGTTTACTGCGGCATCTTTCCCGATTATCAGCGCACGCGAAAAGGCCGGACTGACGCAGGAACAATTCGCGACTTTACTTGGGGTGTCAGTGCGAACGCTGCAGGACTGGGAGCAAGGCCGGCGCGCGCCGAGTGGCGCGGCCAAAACACTGATCAAGATTGCGCACCTTCATCCGCAGGTGTTGCGCAGGATTGCGGCATAGAAAGGCGCCTCCCTGGCGCTGCGGAGCGCATTGTTGACACGCGCCATTCCCGCAACGTCGAAAACCTTAACTCGCCTTGAACCGCTCAGCCGCAACAAAAGTCAGCGCCCCCATCAACGAGCTGGTCTGCCCCACCGCCATCGCCGGGTTCTGCACCAGCGGCACAATGGTCTCGCACAGTTTCTTGCCCAGCTCCACGCCCCATTGATCGAAGGCGTTGATACCCCAGAGCACGCTCTGCACGAACACCTTGTGCTCGTAGAGCGCGATCAGGCGCCCGAGCGTGGCGGGATCGAGGCGCGAGAACATGAGCAGGGTTGAGGGGCGATTGCCCTGGTGGATCTTGTGCGGCACCAGTTCAGCAATGCGCTTAGGCGGCACATTCTGGCGCCGCAGCTCCGCCTCGACCTGCGCGGCGTCCTGGCCAAAAGCAAAAGCCTCGGCCTGCGCCAGCGCATTGGCGATGGCGAGATTCTGCGCCTGCTGGCTGCCACAGGAAGAATTTACCGGTAGCAGTATATCGAGCGCGGCGCGTGAACTGCCCTGATGCAGGAGCTGGAAGAAAGAATGCTGGGCGTTGTTGCCCGGTTCGCCCCAGATCACAGGACAGGTGAGCGCCGGGGCGGCGCGGCCATCGAGGCGCACCGATTTGCCGTTGCTCTCCATCTCGAGCTGCTGCAGATAGGCCGGCAGGCGGGCGAGGCGTTGATCGTAGGGCAATACGGCGAGCGTGGGCAGGCCGAGAAAATTGACATTCCACATGCCGAGCATCGCGGCCAGCACAGGCAGGTTCTGTTGCCACGGGGCGTCCTGGAAATGGCGATCCATTTCTTCGGCGCCAGCGAGAAATGCCGCGAACTGTTGCGCGCCAATCGAGATCGCCAGTGCGACACCGATCGACGACCAGAGGGAGTAGCGACCACCCACCCAGTCCCACATCGCAAAGCGATAGTCGGGATGCACGCCGAACTCGTCCATGGCCTTTGCGTTGACCGATACGGCGGCAAAGTGCCTGGGGACGGCGGCCTCGCCCAGCTTGCCGCGCAGCCATTCGCGCGCGGCGAGCGCATTGCTGCGGGTCTCCTGCGTCGTAAAGGTCTTGGAGCAGATGATGAACAGCGTGCGCGCCGGGTCGGCCTGCGCCA
>JBAVRE010000021.1:0-2835 GCA_049694695.1 Steroidobacteraceae bacterium
CCATCAATCTGCGCTGGGCCTGCAGCGTGGGGCAGCACTTTCACGCCCGCTTCGGCGCACTGCGGCGCAGCTACCGGTATTTGATCCTGAATCGCCCGGTGCGTTCAGGCCTGGCGGCGCAGCGTGCCTGGTGCATATACCAACCCCTGGACGAGGCGGCCATGCAGGCCGCCGCAGGGCATCTGCTGGGGGAGCACGATTTCAGCGGCTTTCGCGCCGCTGAATGCCAGGCGGCTACGCCAGTCCGACGCATCGAATCACTCAGGGTCTCGCGCACTGGCGAATGGTTGCGCATTGACGTCACCGCCAACGCCTTCCTGCAGCACATGGTGCGCAATATCGCCGGCCTGCTGGTCGAGGTGGGTCGCGGCGAAGCGCCCCCCACGCGGGCGCTGGAGCAGCTCGAGTCGCGCCAGCGCCAGTTGGGCGCCGCGACCGCCCCGGCCCATGGCCTGTACTTCTGGAGGGTCGAGTACCCCACAGAGTTCGGTCTGCCGGATGATTCCGCTATGATCGACATTCCCGAGGCGCTGTCGCTCTGAGGTCGCATGTCGTGGTTTGAAAAAATCGTACCCTCGCGCATCAAGACCGAACGGCGTTCGCGCTCGGTTCCCGAGGGGCTGTGGATCAAGTGCCCGGCCTGCGATGCGGTGCTGTATCGGGCCGAACTCGAGCGCAATCTCAACGTCTGCCCGAAATGCACGCACCACATGCGCATTGGCGCGCGGGCGCGCCTGCAGTCCTTTCTCGACGCCGAAGCACAGTCCGAGATCGGGGCGCTGGTGGAACCGGAAGATCCGCTGCGCTTCAAGGACAGCAAGCGTTACAAGGATAGGCTGGCGCAGGCGCAAAAGGCCACCGGCGAGGCGGATGCGCTGGTGGTGCTGGCCGGTCGCCTGCATGGCGAGGACGTTGTGGCCTGCGCTTTCGAATTCCAGTTTCTCGGTGGCTCAATGGGTTCGGTGGTCGGCGAGCGTTTTCGCCGCGCGGTCGTGCACTGCATCGAGCAGCGCTGCCCGCTGGTGTGCTTTACGGCCACCGGCGGCGCGCGCATGCAGGAAGCCCTGCTGTCGCTGATGCAGATGGCCAAGACCAGTGCGGCTCTGGCGCGCCTGGCACGCGCGCGGCTGCCCTTCATTTCGGTCATGACCGACCCGACTACCGGAGGCGTTTCGGCCAGCTTGGCCATGCTGGGCGATCTGAATGTCGCCGAGCCGCGTGCGCTCATTGGCTTTGCCGGTCCGCGCGTCATCCAGCAGACCGTACGTGAGGTCCTGCCCGAAGGTTTCCAGCGCAGCGAGTTCCTGATCGAGCATGGCGCACTGGACCTGATCGTCGATCGGCGCGACATGCGCGACCGGCTGGCGACGCTGTTGCGTCTGCTGCAGAAGCGGCCACCGCTCGCTGCGGCTTGAATCCCCCGGCACGAGCGCTGGCCGAATGGCTGGCATACCAGCAGCGGCTCCATCCGCGCAGCATTGACCTGGGACTGGAGCGGGTCAGCCGCGTCGCGCAGCGGCTCGAGCTGCTGCCGCTGGGCGCTGCCGGCAGCGGGGCGCCCAGGTCAGTCATAGTCGGTGGTACCAACGGCAAGGGCTCAACTGCGGCCTTCATTGCCGCGCTTGCCCAGGCACATGGCATGCGCGTCGGGCTATTCACCTCGCCGCACCTGCTGCGCTATGAGGAGCGCATCCGTGTCAATGGCGAGATGATCAGCGTGCCCGCACTGGTGGCGGCTTTTGAGCAGATCGAGGCCGCGCGTGGGACTGAGTCCCTCACTTTCTTTGAGTTCAATGCGTTGGCGGCACTGCTGCACTTTCGCACTGAGCGGGTGCAGCTGGCGGTGCTGGAAGTCGGGTTGGGCGGGCGCCTGGACGCCACCAATATCATCGATGCAGAGGTCGCCGTACTGTGCTCGGTCGGCTTTGATCACCGCGACTGGCTGGGCGACACGCTCGAAGCGATCGGCCGCGAGAAGGCCGGCATCTTTCGTGCCGGACAGACGGTTGTGCTGGGTTCGAGGGAAATGCCGGCCTCGGTCCAGGACGCGTTGCGGGCGCTTGCCTGCCGCACTTCGGTCGCGGAGCTTGATTTCAGTTTCAGCCGGCATGCGGACCACAGCTGGGATTACCGCGACGCGCTGGGCGCCATGGTGCGCCTCCCGGCGCCGGCGCTGCATGGCGCCATTCAATATCGCAACGCCGCCACGGCGATTGCCGCCGTGCGTGCGCTGCTGGCGCCACGGGCACTGGTTCCGTCCGCGGTGGCACGCGCTTTGCGGGAATTGCAGCTTCCGGGCCGTTTGCAGGTCATCCCCGGGCCGGTGGAGTGGCTGCTGGATGTCGCCCACAACGAGGCCGCCGCTGCCGTGCTGGCCGCTGAACTGCGAGCCCGACCGCCGCCCGGGCACACCATTGTGATTCTCGGCATGCTCAATGACAAAGATGTCGCAGCAGTTGGTGCGCAACTGGATGCGTTGGTTGATCGCTGGCTGCTGTGTTCGATTGATGAGCCGCGTGGCCTGAGCGCGCAGCAGCTGTGCGAGCGCCTCGGCGCATTGCCGGGCAGGTACGAACTTCTGGGCAGCGTCGGCGCCGGTTGCGCGCGCGCGCGCGCGAGTGCTGCGCCCGGCGATCGCGTCGTCGTGTGTGGTTCCTTTCACACCGTCGGGCCGGCGCTGCAATGGCTTGGGCTATACTGAAGCAAGCCATTTCAGGTTCGGGGCACACATGCAGGAGCATCTGAAGATTCGACTCACCGGCGCGATCATTCTGGTGATCGTGGTAGTACTGCTGGTGCCTGAAATGTTTCGCGGCCGCCGGCCCGGTGGTGCGT
>JBAVRE010000022.1:0-8549 GCA_049694695.1 Steroidobacteraceae bacterium
CCATATTGCATCTGCCGGCTGGCGGCCAGCGACCATCCCGGCACCGGCTCGACCGACATGCGAAACCCGGCCAGCAGTGCATTTCCACTGGTAAAACCGCCCTGCCAGGCAATGCGATCAGAATAGGACAGGCGCCCCAGGAATATTTCGTACTGGATACCCCAGCGGGTAAACGGCAAAGTATTGGAGAGCGTAGCCGATGGCATGGTAGGCGCTTCGCTACCCACCATCATGCTGCTCTCCTTCATCGGCGACCAGCCGTGATCGCGAAAACCCACGTCGATCTGCGTGCGCGCATTGCCCACGCTGACAAAACTGCCGCTGGGGTTCACACGCCCGGGATAGGCAACCGCTCCGGCATTGAGCAGCACATGCTCGCCGATGCCCAGATACGCGCCCACACTTGCCTGCCAGCGGGCATCCATGGGTGCGCCGTGCTGATTGGGCTGCAACAGGCCCGCGGCGTGGCTCGCCGCCAACTGTGCACTACCGTGCGTGATCGCCGCATCGCGCAGCCAGGGGGCCAGGTCACGCCGCACCTGGGCACAAAGCACGGCATCGACGCGGCAGGCCGCTGGCAGTGCCGCCAACACCGTTGCGACCCTGAGCGGGCGGGTCATGACGGGTCGATTGGCCAGCAACAGCAGATGCTCAACCCGTGCCTCGAGTCCGGGCGCAAGATTCAGCGGCAGGTAGGCACTGACCTCTGAGGCCTGGGTGACGTTGCCGGTGAGTAGCGCGAACACCAGCAGGCCACTGACAACAAGAACCTGCTGCCGCTGCCACACGGGAGCGCGCCGATTGACCACACGACTATCCATTGCTTGATAATATCCGAGTAGCGATGCCGCGTAAGTTCGTATTGGTTGATCACTCCCTCCGGAATCTGGGCGGCCATCACTATCCCTACGCGTACAGTGTTCTGCAGGCGGCGCAGCGCGCGGGCTGGCAAGCGGTGCTGGTCACCAACCGGAAGTTCCGCGAGCGCCAGGCGCTGCCCGCCGACTGGCAGGTGCTTGCGATCTTCGATCACCCCAGCTACTCACGCCACACGCTCGACACCCAGGCGCAAAGCGCCGGCCGGCCGCGGCGCCTGCTGGCCGGCTGGTGGCTGAAGCTGGCTGCCCTGTGGGGCGAGCGCGCCCGGACCCGGCTGATCGCCGCCTTCGCAGCCAACTGTCGCGAATTGTTTGACCGCGCCGGACCCGGCGCCGGCGATCTGATATTTTTCGCCACCACTTCCGAGCTTGACCTGGCAGGCTTGAGTTCATTTCTGGCCGGCAGCCGGGCCGGGCTCGACCTGAGCTGGCATCTGCAATTCCATTTTGGCGTTTTTTACGGTCGCGAGCCCGACTATGCCGCACAGGGCGCTGCCGCCGGGCGCATGCGCACAGCGCTGAGCGCCGCGCTGCAACCGCTGGCCGCCTGGAACCTGCAGTGCTACTGCACCACCGAACAACTCAGCGCGCAGTACCGGCGTCTCGGCGTCGCGACTTTCACGACACTCCCGTACCCGGTGCACGAACTGTTCAGCGCGCCACGCACTGGCCCGCGACCCTCGATGCCAGCACGCATCGCCTGCCTCGGTCACAGCCGGCGCGAAAAGGGTTACCAACTGTTGATCCCGCTCCTGCGTGAGCTCTGGTCAGACTGGTTTGCGACCGGACGCGCGCAACTGGTGCTGCAGACCCATCGCCGCGGGCAGCGCCGGTCGCTGGAAGAAGTTACTGCCAGGCTCGGTGCCCAGGGCGGGCGCACCCCGGCGCCGCTTGCATTCGCCGGTTTTCCACTGGCGCTGGAGCAGTACGCCGAACTGCTGCGCAGCGCCGACCTCGGCCTGCTGCTGTACGATGGCGCACGCTACTACGCGCGCTGCAGCGGTGTGCTGCTGGAGATGCTGGGCGCCGGCGTGCCCGTGCTGGTGCCGGCGGGGAGTTGGCTGTCCGAGCAGATAGCCGAACAGACTCAGTTGCACCTGGAGCGCGTCGCCGCCACGGCGGCTACTACCGCAGCATTGAATTCCGTCAGCGCGGCCAGCTGCAGCGACGCACCGACCAGCATTGCCTGCGCCAGCGCCGCGGCGACCACCGCCCTGCTGGTGGAATTCACGTGGCGATCCCCACTGACCCCCGGCACCTATCTGCGTTTTGAACTGGAGCAGTCGGCCGCTGCGGGTGCGGCCGCAGATGGCGCCTTGATCCGTACCACAGCCATTGTTGGTGCGCGCGAGCGGGGTGGAAGTGTCCGCATCCTGTTCAGGCTACGCGCCGGCCTGAGCAGCGTGCGACTGCTGTGCAGCAACGCCTGGCACGACGGCCCGGTGACGATCAGCGATCTGCGCTGCCTGCCAATCACCGGCAGCGTGCCGCCGCTGGGCGCGATCGGGCTCGCATTCGCGGACCTGAGCTGCGTCAGCGAACCGCTCCGCGATCTGCTGGAGCACCTGCCCCACTACCAGCGCAACGCTGCCGCCTACGCCCACGAGTGCGCGCATCGCCACGGCGCCGGGCAGATTGTGCAGCAGTTGGAGGCCCGCGCCCGCAGCGGCGCCAGCGCAGAAATTGCCGCCCCACACGCCGACCCGTAACATGACGCGTTGCCTGCACGCAGACTCCAGGTTGGGAATCCATGACGTCCTCTGACATGCTCAATTTCCCACTGGTAGATTCCAGTTACGACAATCAGGAAATCATCTCCTGCATTGCCACGCTGGTCAGCGGGCAGCTGACCATGAGTCACAAGGTTCGCCAGTTCGAGGAAGAGTTTGCCGCCTATTGCGGCGCGCCCTACGCCGTGATGGTGAATTCCGGATCGTCGGCCAACCTGCTGACGCTCAGCGCCGTAACCAATCCGTTGCGACCGGTCCGTCTCAGGCCCGGGGACAAGGTCGCGATACCGGCGGTCTGCTGGTCAACCTCGCTTTGGCCGATCATCCAGATGGGACTGGTGCCGGTGCTCGTGGATGTCGATCCGCTGACGCTCAACCTGTCCATTCCGGCTCTGCAACGTGCCGTCAAGGCCCATGATCTGAAAGCCGTGATGATGGTGCATGTGCTGGGCAACTCCACCGATATGGGCGCCCTGCTGGCGATTGTGAATGAACAGCAGTTGCTGCTGATCGAAGACACCTGCGAATCACTGGGCTCGAGCTTCGATGGCGCCATGCTCGGGACGCTCGGCAGCTTCGGCACCTTCAGCTTCTACTTCTCGCACCACATGACCACCATCGAAGGCGGCATGGTGCTGGCGAAGACTGAAGCTGATTATGATCTGCTCAAGTGCCTGCGCGCGCACGGCTGGAGCCGCGAGCAGAGCAATCGCGCTGCGCTGGAGCGAGACAACAGCCACATTGACCCGCGCTTCCTGTTCATCAACCTGGGCTACAACGTGCGGCCCATGGAAATTCAGGCCGCCTTCGGCCTGGAGCAATTGAAACGCCTGCCCGACATGAATGCCCAGCGACGCAGCAATGTGCACAGGATCCGGGCCGCGTTCAGGGCACACCCGCAGTGGCGCGGGCAATTGCTGTTTCCACAGGCCAGCCCGCGGCTTGACGCCTGCTGGTTTGGCTTTCCGTTCCTGGTCGATACCGCGCTGCGCGTGGACCACAAGGCACTGACCGCAACACTTCTGGCACACGGCGTCGATACCCGCCCCATCGTTTCCGGCAACATGGCGCTGCAACCGGCCATCCGCCATTTCAACATCGATCTGAGTGGCGGACCATTCACCGGCGCGCAGGCCGTACATGAGCGCGGCCTGTTCATCGGTTGCCATGCCAGGCCCCTGGACGAGGCCATCATCACCCGCCTGGTGGATCTGATACTGCGCTGCCTGGCCGAATGTACGCAGTGAAGACCGTCAGTCCCTTTCCCCGGGCCGAGTTCATTCCGCCGTTTGTCGACTTCGCTGCCTTGCGCGGGCAGTCGATTGGTCTGACAGGCCAGCGCGGCGTGCTGGGCGGCATCCTGCTCGAGCAACTGGCGCAACACGGTATCGCCGTGGCGGCCTTTGCCGGCAACGTCAATGACGAGGCCGCCGTGCTGCAATGGTTCAGCAGCAACCGCTTCACGCACTGCTTTCACTTCGCGGCCGTGGTGCCGGTGGCGCTGGTCGAACGCGACCCGGCACTCGCCTACCAGACCAACGTGTTTGGCACCTTCAATGTCTGCAGGAGCCTGGCGGCGACACAACCTGCCTGCTGGCTGTTTCACAGCTCGTCGAGTCACGTTTATCAAACTATGCCCGTGCCGACCGGTCTTGCGGAAGACAGTCCGACCGTGCCGCAGACTTTCTATGGCGCGACCAAGCTCGCGGCCGAGCAGACTGTCAACACGCTGCTCACAAGATTCCAGGTGCCCTACTGCATCGGCCGCATTTTCAGCTTCTCGCATGCACGCCAACAGGGTGACTATCTGGTGCCGAGCCTGCAGCGGAAGATCCAGTCCCTGCCTGCAGGCGCGGCGCTCGAGGTCAGCAACCCCAGCTCGGTGCGCGACATACAGGATGCCGGGCAAGTCATCGATTGCGTACTGCAGCTGGCACGCGTGCGCGCGACCGGCACCGTCAATATCGGCACTGGCACCGGACTGTCGGTCAGGGAGATTGCTGCGGCCGTGGCGCGCGCACTGGGCCGGAGCCTGGAAATATCGGGCCTCGATCGCGATCTGCCGGGCTCACTGATTGCCGACACGCGCAGGCTCAGACGCCTGATGGCGCAGTGAGAAACCGGATGGGCCGCACCGTTTCGATTGTCATTCCCACCTTCAACCGCTCAGCGCTGCTGGTGCGGGCGATAGACAGCGCGCTTGCCCAGACCGTGCCGGTGGAGGTTGTGGTGTGCGATCACGGCAGCACGGACGACACCCCGACGGTGGCCGCCCGGTACGGCGCGCGCATCAACTACATCCGCCGTGAACGCGACCAGGGTCCGATCATCTGCTGGCGTGACGGCATCGAGCAGGCGGCGGGGGAATGTATCCACATCAATTACGACGATGACTGGACCGCGCCCACGTTCGTGGAGAAGACCCTGCCACTGCTCCAGGCCTCGGTGGGCTTTGTATATACCCGGGCCACCCTGCACGGCGCCGACCTCCGGGAACTGAAGACCCTGCATCGACATCCGCCCGGCACGCATCCCATGGCGGGACTGGTCCAGTACCTGCTGCGCGAAAAGCTGACCATCAGCCCCGGGTGCGCGCTGTTTCGCAGGCGCGATCTGCTGAAGAACCTGTTGAGCGAGGTGCCGGGTGCCGGCGGTGTGTATGGCAGGAACTCCGGAGTCGGCGAGGATCTGCTGCTGTTCCTGCTCACGGCGCTCGACTATCCGCACTATGCGCACCTGCCCGAAGCGCTGGCGCATTTTCTGGCGCACCCCGCGAGCATCACCACCAGTGCCGGCAACAACGGCAATATGGGTGCGCTCGTCGACGCCTATGCGGTCGCCAAGGAACATTACCTGAGACAGCCCGGCCACATTCCCCGGCGGCGCGGCATCCCGGCGCGCATCGAGCGACTGATATGGAATCTGGCGGGCCGGGTGCGCCCCTGAACACCAGCAGGCCCTAGCTGCGTCGCCAGGTGCTCAGGCCGCCCGGCTGATCTTCGAGCAACACACCGGCGGCCGCGAGTTCTACGCGGATCTGATCGGCGGCTGCAAAATCACGCGCCTGGCGAGCTGCCAGGCGATCGGCGATCCGCTGCTCGATCTGCGCCTCACTGAGCTGCGGATGCGCCACGTCCGCGCCTGACGAGAAACCGGCACCCTGGGCACGGAACCAGCTCTCCGCATCCATCTGCAGCAGCCCGAGTACGCCGCCCAGGGCATGCAACTGCGCAGCCCACCGCTCAGCCTCCGCCACACGCCCGGCACCGCGCGCGCTGTTGAGTTCACGCGCCAGATCCTGCAGCACGGCCAGCGCCTCGGGCGTATTGAAATCATCGTCCAGCGCCGCCTCAAAGCGCTGCACCGTCGCCTGGTCGGCCGTGCCGGCAAGCTGCCGGGCGCTCGCTGCCGGGGTGCCGCGGCCTGGCAATGCCAGCCCGCGCAGCGCCGTGTACAGGCGCGTCAGCGCCGCATCGGCCTGCTCGAGCTGCACCGTGGCGTAGTTGATCGGCCCGCGATAGTGACTGCTCAGCAGGAACATGCGCATCACTTCCGGGTGGCGCAAGCGCGGCAGTACTTCACGGAGTGTGAAAAAATTGCCCAGCGACTTCGACATCTTGACGTTGTCGACATTCACGAAGCCGTTGTGCATACAGACATTCACGAAAGCCGCGCCGGTAGCGCCACAAGATTGAGCGATCTCGTTCTCATGATGCGGAAACTTCAGATCGCTGCCGCCACCATGAATGTCGAAATGATCGCCGAGCAGCGCCGCTGACATGGCTGAGCACTCGATGTGCCAGCCCGGGCGGCCTGCGCCCCAGGGAGAATCCCAGGCGGGTTCGCCGGGCTTGGCGCGTTTCCATAGCACGAAGTCGAGCGGATCCCGTTTGCTGGCGTCGACATCGACGCGCGCACCGGCCCGCAGATCTTCCAGGCGCTTGCCCGAGAGCCGCCCATAACCGGGGAAGCGCGCGACCGCGTACATGACATCGCCATCGGCGGCGACGTAAGCCAGTTCGCGCACAATCAGCCGTTCGATCAGTGCAATGATGCCGGGCACGTGTTCGGTGGCGCGTGGTTCAAAATCCGGCGGCTCGCAATTGAGGGTGGCGCAATCCTCGTGCATCGCCTCGATGTAGTGTGCGGTCAGCGCCGCGATCGGCTCGCCGCGCTCGGCGGCGCGCTTGATGATCTTGTCGTCGATATCGGTGATGTTGCGCACGTAGCGCACCTGGTAACCCCGATATCGCAAATAGCGCCGCACCATGTCAAATACCACCAGAAAGCGCGCGTGGCCCACGTGGCAGTGGTCGTAGACCGTGACGCCACAGACGTACATGCCCACCTTGCCCGCCACGATCGGCTTGAACGCCTCTTTACGACCGGTGAGCGAATTATGTATCTGCAGCACTTTCAGCTCCGATAAGCAGCCAGCAAGCGGGCCTTGAGCAGCGCGGCGGGCATTGCCCGCAATAGCGGCGCCAGTTCCGGTCCATGCAGCCGCCCGGTGAGAGCGGCGCGCAAAGGCGCAAAGAACTCGACTCCCTTGCGCCCCGTAGCAGCGCGCAGTGCCGCCAGTTCTACCGTTGCCGCCGGCCCGTACGCTGCCCGGTCCGATTCCGGCACGGCGCTGGCGGCGGCCACGAAGAACTGCGCACCCGCCGCCTGCATCGCCGCACGTGCCGGAGCTTCAAAGGTCAGTTCGCCGCCGAACGCCACCGGCAACCATGACTCGACCTCGCTGGCCGCCACGAGATTGGGTAGCACGGCCGTCACGAATGCCAGGCGCTGCGCCGCACTCGCCTCTCTGGGCAAGCGCTCCGACAGCCACGCCAGCGCAGCTTCGGGCTGCAGTGCGCGCACCCACTGCCCCTGCCAATGACGCAACTGCGCCAGGTCAAAATGTGCGCTGGCGCGCTGCAGGTGCGCCGGGTCAAACTGCGCCGCCATGGCTTCAAGGGTAAGCAGCTCCTGACTGGCGCCGGAATGCCCGAGGCGGAACAGGTGATTGGTGATTGCCGCGGCCGAATATCCCTGCTCGCGCAGTTCGCGCAGCGAACGCGCGCCGTTGCGCTTGGACAGCGGCGCGCCATCATCACCGGTGAGCAAGGGCAGATGCCCGTAGCCCGGCACCCGCATTTTCAGGGCCTCGAGCACCAGAATCTGCCGCGGCGTGTTGGCCAGGTGATCATCACCGCGCAGCACCTGGGTAACCTGCATCAGCGAATCATCGATGGCATTCGCGAAAAAGAATGCCGGCGTGCCATCTTCCCGGCGAATGACGAAATCACCGATGAGCGCGCAATCAAATTGCTGCTGCGCGTGCACCAGATCCTCAAAATGAAGCACCCGCCCGGCCGGCACCCGGAAGCGCAGCGAGGCACGCGCTCCGCCAGCCAGGCGTGCCGCGCGCGCACCCTGATCAAGACTCGCACAGGTACCCGCATAGCGCGGCGGCCGGCCCGCACCCAGCTGCGCACGGCGCGACAGCTCCAGCTCCGCGGCGCTGCAAAAACACGGGTAGGCCAGATCGAGCTGCTCGAGTCGCGCCAGCAGCGGGGCATAGATTGCCGCTCGCTCCGACTGCCGATAAGGCCCCGCCGCACCCGGCCGCCCGGGCCCCTCATCCCAGTCCAGCCCCAGCCAGCGCAGTTCCTGCTCCAGCGCCAGGATGTGCGCCTCACTGCTGCGCGCCGCATCGGTATCCTCGATGCGCAGCACGAATCGCCCCCCACCGCGCCGCGCCAGCAGCAGGCTGAACAGTGCCGTGCGCACGTTGCCCAGATGCAGCTCGCCGCTCGGGCTGGGGGCAAAACGTGTCACTGGCGGGGCTGGCATCCGTACAATGTTACACGGGGTGACGTTGCGCATGGGGACGCACATCGAGACCGCTACGTTGCCGAAGGGAGGCGCGGATTGTGAATGGCTTTGGTCGGGA
>JBAVRE010000023.1:0-3270 GCA_049694695.1 Steroidobacteraceae bacterium
CTGGCGCTGCTGGTGCTGGTGATGCAGCTGGTGTCAGGCATTTTCCTGACCATGTTCTACAAGGTCGGTGACACCACGGCCTTCGATTCGGTCGAATTCATCATGCGCGAGGTGCGCTTCGGCTGGCTGCTGCGCTACCTGCACACCATCGGTGCGTCGGCTTTTTTTATAGTCATCTACCTGCACATGTATCGCGCGCTCATGTATGGCTCCTACAAGGCGCCGCGCGAGCTGTTGTGGCTGTTCGGCATGTTCATCTACCTGGCGCTGATGGCCGAGGCCTTCATGGGTTACGTGCTGCCCTGGGGCAACATGTCCTACTGGGCTGCGCAGGTGATCATCAACCTGTTCAGCACCATTCCGGCCATAGGGCCCGGCCTGGTGGAATGGATCCGCGGCGACTACGGCGTTGCCGATGCCACGCTCAATCGTTTCTTCTCGCTGCACGTGGTGGCCATTCCGCTGGTGCTGCTGCTGCTGGTGGTGCTGCACCTGGTGGCGCTGCGCCAGACCGGTTCCAATAATCCCGACGGCATCGAGATCAAGGAAAATCTGGGGCCCAATGGCAAGCCCATCGACGGCATTCCGTTTCACCCTTACTACACGGTCAAGGACGTGGTCGGCGTCGGCTTGTTCCTGACGCTGTTTGCGGTGGTGGTGTTCTTCGTGCCCACCTTCGGCAACCTGTTCATGGAAGAGGCCAACTTCGAGCCGGCCAATCCGCTCTCGACGCCCGACCCGATTGCACCTTCGTGGTACTTCACGCCCTATTACGCGATCCTGCGCGCGGTGCCCAATCAACGTGCCGGTGCCCTGTTGCTGCTGCTCGCAGTGCTGGCATTCTTCTTTCTGCCCTGGCTCGACCGCTCACCGGTGAAGTCGATCCGCTATCGCGGCTGGTGGTTCAAGTTCTTCCTGGCCGAGTTTACGATTTCCTTTTGCGCGTTGATGTACCTGGGTCTGAAGCCCGCCACGGGCGGCTACGTGGTTGCTGCGCGGATATTCACGGTTGGGTACTTTGCGTTCTTTGGATTGATGTACTGGTATTCGAAATGGGATCGCGTCAAGCCAGTGCCGCAGAGAGTTAACTTCCATGACTAAGAGTATTGCCCTGGTCCTGAGCTTGTTGTTTGCACCGCTGTTGCTGGCGGGTGAGTCTGCTGCCGAGCCGGCCGGTGAAGCCGTCAACTGGCAGGACCTGCGCGCTGGCAATGAGGTCGGCAACATTTCCTCGCTGCAGCGCGGCGCCCGCAATTTCGCCAATTACTGCCTCGGCTGTCATTCGCTGAAATATCTGCGCTGGTCGCGCCTGGGCGCCGACCTGAAGATCCCCACGCCGCTGCTGATCGCCAACCTTATTCCGGCCGGCGCCAAGCCGGCCGATTACGTGCAAACCAGCCTGCGCGCTGAAGACGGCGTTGCCTGGTTCGGCAAGGAGCCGCCCGATCTGTCGCTGATGGCGCGCGCCCGCGGCGTCGACTATCTCTATCGGTTCCTCAAGACCTTCTACGTCGACCCGACGCGCGCCACTGGCACCAACAATCTGGCGCTGGACAGTGTGGCGATGCCGGCTGTGCTCTCCGAGCTGGAGGGCGTCAAGGCGGCGGTCTACCGGAATGTCGAGGTGGTGGTAGACGGCAAGCCCACGGTGCAGAAAATATTCGATCATTTCACCAGTGTGGCGCCCGGCCAGCTCAACGAGGCGCAGTACGACGCTTTCGTGCGCGACACCGTCAATTTCCTCGACTATGCGGGCGAGCCCGCCCAGGTCGAGCGGCGCAATCTCGGCGTCTGGGTAGTGCTGTTTCTGCTGGTCTTCACCGGGATCGCCTGGCTCATGAAGAAGGAATACTGGAAGGACGTGCACTGACGCGGCTGCCGCGCCGCACTGCCATGGGAGAATCGAATCATGGCTAGCAGACGGTCCGTCATGACGCTGTTTTCGGCACCGCAGGAGTTGCAGAGTCACCGCGTGCGCATCGTGCTCGCGGAAAAAGCCAGCGAGATCGAGATCATCAGTGTCGTGCCCGGGCGTTACCCGGAAGACCTGCTCGATCTCAACCCCTACCGCAGCCTGCCGACGCTGGTCGATCGCGATCTGGTGCTGTACGACGCCCGCGTCATCATCGATTACCTCGATGAGCGCTTCCCGCATCCGCCGCTGATGCCGGTCGATCCGGTGCTGCGCGCCCAGTTTCGCCTCGCCATGTACCGCTTCGAGCGCGACTGGTATGGGCTCGCCGACCAGATCGAACGCGAGACTGATCGCAAGCAGCAGCAGCGACTCAAGAAAGAGCTGCGCGATACTATTCTGCAGACCTCGGATGTCTTCAAAGTCAAACCATTCTTCCTGAGCGATGAGTTTTCGGTGGTCGATGCCACCATCGCCCCGATCCTCTGGCGCCTGCGGCGTTATGAGATTGATCTGCCGCCCGAGGCGCAACCGCTGGCGCGCTATGCCGCCGCCATACTTGCACGTCCCGCCTTTCGCGCCAGTCTCTCGGAGGCGGAGCTCGAGATGGGTGTGGCCTGATGAGTTCGAACGACGATTCCAACGGCGGCAAGACTGGCGGCGGTAGCGGCGCTGGCGCCGCGGGTACCGGCCTGTCGCGCCGGCCGTATCTGCTGCGCGCCATGCATGAATGGATGGGCGACGCGGGTTTCACTCCGCATGTCATCGTCGACGCCGGCCGCACTGGCGTGCAGGTGCCCAGCGCCTATATCAAGGATGGCAAGATCGTACTCAACGTCTCGCTCAACGCGACTCAGCGCCTGAGCCTGGACAATGACGGCATCGAGTTCGACGCGCGCTTCAGCGGCGTCGTGCATCACGTGCGCGTGCCAATGGTCGCGGTGCTGGGTATCTATGCGCGTGAAACAGGCGAGGGCATGGTGTTCAATGAGGGCGAGCCCGACGGGCCGCCGCCCGGCGAAGCCGTTGTGCCGGCAACCAAAGCGTCGAGCGCCAAGCCCGATACCCGACGGGCGAAGCTCACGGTTGTTAAGTAGCGGCGCGTTTGCGCGCGGCATCAGCGGCGGCAGGCGCGCACGGATTTGCAATCGTTGGCGGCGTTGATGGCGGAGGTGGAGCGTGACCGGTATCACTATCGATGAATTTCGGGCCATGGCCCTGGCGTTGCCGGGCACGGTTGAAGGTGTGCACCAGGGGCACCCTGATTTTCGCGTGCGCGGCAAGGTCTTTGCGACGCTGGGATATCCCGATGATGCTCATGGAATGGTGAAGCTGACCACCGCTGATCAGGCGAAGCG
>JBAVRE010000024.1:0-12104 GCA_049694695.1 Steroidobacteraceae bacterium
CGGTCGGATCTGCTTGGCAAACGCTGACATGGTGTGGCTCCCGGTGGCACTCCTGGTGTGCTCATTGTCAGCCGGGACATCTGGTATGAACTTGAACGAAGCGGCTGAGTTCGCAGCTATTTCGTTCAATTCTGCAAGTCATGCGACGCCTGAGAGCTGACAGGCAGCGCCGAACCCAGGCGCGTTCGTGCGAACACTCCGGCGCAACGCAATCCACCCTCGCGCTAGCCCGGTCACGGGGTCGTTTGGCTGCATCGCCTGCCACAGCTGTTCGGCTGAGACCCAATGCGGTGGGTACTTGAATCGTGCGACGTCGAGAATCAGCACCAGATCGCGGCCCGCATGGAAGCCACCGATGGGCGAAAAGTGCCCACTCCCCGTCTGTCCCAATGCCGCACGGTCGTACGATGCAACAGTGACCGCGTCGCCGTGAGCGGGAAGTTGCAGCGCGTGGCGCCAGGCGCTCAAGTTGTTGGTGTCTGCGCGCTCCACCGCGACCTCAGCGCCATTGCAGCGCGCCAGGCATGCAATTTCGTCGATGCTCAGCCCGCGCTCACGGATTTCGGCCAGAGGCAGACAGCAGTCGAGCATGTTCTCGGCAAACCAGCGCCACGCGCCCTTCCACGGGCGTTCGGGATCGATGGCGAGAGCATTGAGTGCCATGACGAGCGACCCGAGGCCACAGTAGGCCGGATCAGACTGGGTGTGGAACTGTTCGGCCAAAGGGAAATATCCCGTCATCCCGCCGGCCGCCAGCGCTTCGGCAAAGAGTCGGCGGCCTTCCGGGGATGCGAATGCGATCGCGGTATTCGGAAGAGGGCGCTTGTAGTGTGTTTTCGCCACGCAATTTCCTAATCAGTCGTGTTCCTATCGAGCTAGGCCAATGCGCCCACTGGGCCTTCTGACCGGATTCGCCCTAGCCGGCGCCCAATGGTCGCCATGAGGGTGCGCATGAGCGTGGGCGCGGAGCTGAGCAAGCGTTCGACCTGAGGGCTGCGACTGGTCCCGAACCGGGACCATTCGGAGAAATGCTCGCAATTATTGGTCAGCAGGCGGTAGCGGTTTTCGCCAAGTCTCGAGCGGGCACGGTTCACAATGTCCTGCGCTTCGAGCGCTGGCGTACTGCGGCATTCGATGTGCACTGGCCGACCGTTCGCAAAGCGCTCCAGGGAAACCTCTTCGACAGGGCCTGCCCGAAAGTCGCGAGCCAGGCCCGCATAGTGCAGTACGGTCCCATGGCCTGCATAAAGGCCATGATGCGTGTAACCCCGCCGAGGAGTGATGAGATGAGCGCCTATGGATGGCTCCAGCGCCGCAGTTGCCTGCGTGCATGGCGCCGCGCGCCTTGGTGCCGAGCGACGGGTGTTCCAGGATCGACGAACCGGCGAGTTGTCTTCTGCAACGACACTCCCAGGAACCTGGTGAATTCCCTGATCAGCGGACGAAATAGCATGATCTGCCCCGTCGGCAGCGCAGGTGCAGGGATCGCATTTGCATAGGTAGCTCATCGACGGTCTCTACCAGGCAGGTCTGAGGTGACCGCAATGTACCGGTAGAGTGCGCGGTCAGACTTGAATGAAACGGCTAATCCGTGTCCTGGCCGCAGCTCGGTGATGTGTCGGGTCGCTTCCGTTCGGAAACCGGTTTCCGGACGCCACCCATGCTGGGTGACCCTGTTACCGGCACCTGCTAGCCTGTAACCAATGAAGTTATCAGCGACTGGGCGCATTCTGTTCTGGCGTGGCGGTAGTCTGTGGATTGGTCTGGCGGGAGAACCAGCCAGAGTACACGCTCACCACGCGGTTCAGATAACGCTACCATTCCCGGGTGGCCATGCACAATTTCAATGCCCTTCGCGCAGCTGGACGAGATATACCGCAGCCCTCGTGACCGCCGATCAGCCGCACGCCTTTGAGGCGCGTGGCCAGTTCGTCGCGCAGATCTTCGTCGAACCCGAATCGCACGAGGGACGGCAACTGCGACGGCGCTTCGGCAGCGATGGCATAATCGCGCTGCCGCCCGCTATGGTCGAAGAGCAGGTAGAGGGGCTCGCCACTGCCTATAGGCAGCGCGCCAGTGATGCAGCCCTCATCGCATCGGCTCGCGCCGCGGTCGGCAGCCTCTCCGGCGCCGTTCCTCAATCGCCGAAGTCGCTCGACGCTCGCATTGCGCGCGCAGTGGAGCTACTGCGCCAGCGGCGGGGAGATGCGATCCCGCTCAGTGCCGTGGCTGCCGCAGTGCACCTCTCACCAGATCGCTTTCGCCACTTGTTCATGAAGGAGGTCGGAGTGGGTTTCCGCGCCTACTTGCTGTGGCAGCGACTCGAACGCTCGCTTACCGCATATGTCGCCGGCGAGACCCTGACTGAGGCCGCCCACACGGGAGGCTTCGCCGACTCCGCGCATTTTTCGCGCACCTTCAGAAGGATGTTCGGACTCGCGCCAGCGAGCGTTCAACCCGAATAGCCGTTTCGTTCAATTGCCCTCTGCCCTGGGTGGATAGAGTGTGCCTCGTCCAATCACCACACCACGGAGCATGCAATGAACGCTACAGCCAACAGTATTGATTCGAACTCGATCACAGCCGGCGTCGCCAACAACAACGATGGGGCATCCTGTGCTTGCGGGCCCTCATGCAAGTGCGGCTCCACGTGCCAGTGCCAGCCTGGTGCGACCTGCACGCCGACTTGCCATTGCGGTGCCTGACGATAAGGCGTTTCACCCGGGCCGTTCGCTGAGCGGCCCGGGTGGCCTTCGCAACAAACGACTGCAATGGTGCAATCATGAATGTCACTATCAAAACCCTCGCCGTCGTCGCGCTGTCGTCGCTGGCGGTTGGTGCCAACTCTTTCGAGGTCATGCCGTCGGCCGATTCGACCATGCATACCGAGGGCCACGGGCCGGTCACCATTGTTTTCGAGGCCGGGCTGGGTGACACCGGCAAAGTCTGGCGCTCAGTGCAATCGTCCGCCGCCGACCATTGTGCCAGGACTGTGTCGTATACGCGGCGCGGCTACGGTATTGGCAGCGGCGCCATTGACGGGCCGCGAGATGCCGAGCGCATCGTGGCGGAACTGCGTTGGCGACTGGCGGCGTCCGGCATGGCGCCGCCCTACGTGCTTGTCGGCCACTCGCTGGGCGGTTTGTACATGCAGTACTTCGCGCGCCGCTATCCCGAGGAAGTGCAGGGCCTGGTGCTGGTCGACAGCGTGCACTCCGAGCAGCTCGGTCGAGTCAAGGCGGAGACGCCGGGCGTCTATCGCATGATGAATGTGGTTACTGTTGTGATGGGTGGCGCCATGCGCCGCGAGTTCGCCGGAATCCCGGCAACGGCGGCAGAACTCAAGGCGCTGCCTCAGGCGCTCCATGTACCGACTATCGTTCTGTCGAGCACGCGGCCCGCTGCGGGCGAGAAGCCCGAGTTTCGCGCTTTGTTGGCGCAGCTGCAAAACGCGCTGTCAGATACCTATGCCGCGCGTCGCCATGACTTCGTTCCTGACAGCGGTCACTACATTCAGCGTGATCAACCACAAGTGGTCATCAACGCTGCGCGAGAGCTGGCCGGCTGCGACGCAGGTGGGCTATCGTTTGCAATAAACAGGCAGGTAGAAGCGAGGCCTCATTAACCATGACGACACCAGCTACCGATGCCCAACCTCGTCCACTACCTCATCACGTGGCCGTGATCGGTGCTGCCGGAGGTCTCGGGCAAGGCATTCTGAGCGTGTGCCGGGCAGCGGGCATCGGTTTCACTGCCATCGTCCGCTCGCGGCCAGAACGCATCACTGAGGTGCCGGCCGGATCCCGCGTTGCCGTTGTCCAGTCGCTCGCCGATCGGCCCGCCCTCACTGACGCAGTTTCCGGCGCAGGCGCCGTGCTGACTGCCCTGGGAGTAACGGCGACGACCCATGAACGCTCCGCCTTGCTCTCTGCAAATATGGTCGCGGTCGAGGAGTCGATGTTGGCCGCAGGCGTCGACCGCATCATCGTGATCAATACGCTGCTCACATCACAACCAGGGCAGCCGACCAGCCGGGCCATGCGTTTTTTCATGTGGATGCCCGGCACAATGGGCCGTGGGGCTCGTGAACAGCAAGCGGTGATAGACTCCTTCGGCAAGGGCGCCTTCTCGTCGCTTCGCTGGACCATCGTCCGGGCCGGGCTCAACGCTCGGGGCAAGAACGAGCGCCCCGTGGCCTCGGCGGACTGGGACGGGGCCCTGAACTCATGGTCGCCCGTTTCGTATGGAGCCATGGGGCGATGGATGCTTGAGGAGGCCGTGGCCAATGAGTTTGTCCGCGCAGCACCGCTTGTGTCGCGGCGCCGTGGGTGAACCGGAGCAACAGAAAACAAAGATGAACATTTACGCATTAGCAACTGGGGCTGTCATTGCGGTAGCTGTGGTACTGCTCTTCAAAGCCAGGCGGCTGGAACAAGCCAACTGGGCGTACCCCGCTCTTCTGGCTACGTTTCCGGTTAACTATTGGGCTTTTGCGATCTACGCAGCTGATTTCACTGCATTGCTTAAAGAATTTCTGGTGGGCCTGGCATTTCTGGCCGTTGCCTATACCGCCTACAAGATCAGGTCGTTTGTCACCCTGCTGTTGCTGGCCGCTGGTTATGTCTTGCATGCTGCTTACGATTTTCTTCACAACTCGTTTTTTGTAAATGCTGGTGCGCCAACGTGGTGGCCGGAATTCTGCGGGTCGGTTGATGTTCTCATTGGGGCCTACATTGCGTACTTGGCATTGACCCGGCAACCGCCGAATACACCAGGGAGACCACGACCATGAAAACCCTGAAGGCCAGAATCAACGCTACCAATGCGAAGTAGGGCGTGCCCTGGAAGATGTCCTCTGCCAACGCCGAGCAGCCCTTGACAGGCTGCATTCGACGCCCTTACCGTCGACGGGTGCCCTGACGCCGTCCCGGCTGCCAGGGGTAGCTTCATCGAACGCAAGTCCTTCCGATTGAGAGCGAACTCCATGCGCAAGACATGTTTGACGCGGTCGGTAGTGTTCCTGCTCGTCTTCAGCGTGGCGGCCGCATGGGGTGGGACGCCCCCGGGCGAGGTGGAGAGTCGCGTCGCATCGATCCTGGGGCAGATGACGATCGAAGAGAAGATCGACCTGCTCGGCGGCGTCGACTTCTTCTACCTCCGTGGAGTTCCGCGGCTCGGCGTGCCGCGGCTGCGGATGGCTGACGGTCCGTACGGAGTTCGCAACGATGGCCCGGCGACCGCCTTCGCCTCCGGCATCGGGCTCGCCGCCACCTGGAACGTGGCGCTCGCCGAGCGGGTTGGCGTCGAGTTCGGCCGCGACGCGCGCGCCAAGGGCGTGCACTTTCTGCTGGCGCCGGGCGTGAATATCTACCGCGCGCCGATCGCCGGGCGAAACTTCGAGTACTTTGGCGAAGACCCGTTCCTGGCCGGGCGGACAGCGGTGGGTTTCATCAAGGGCGTGCAGAGCCAGGGTGTCTCGGCCACGGTGAAGCACTTCGTGGCCAACAACAGCGAGTACGACCGCAACCACACGGACTCCATCGTCGACGAGCGTACGCTGCGGGAGATCTACCTGCCGGCGTTCGAGGCGGCCGTGAAGGAGGCACAGGTCGGCGCGATCATGGACGCTTACAACCTGGTTAATGGCGCCTACATGTCGCAGAACGGCTATCTCAACAACGAGGTCGCCAAGAAGGAGTGGGGATTCTCCGGCGTCATGATGTCGGACTGGATCTCGACCTACGACGCCCTGGGCGCGGCCAACGGCGGCCTCGACGTCGAGATGCCTTCGGGCGAGCACCTGAACCGCGAGAATCTGCTGCCGGCGATCCAGGCGGGCAAGGTCAGCGTGGCGACGATCGACGACAAGGTGCGCCGCATCCTGCGCACGGCGGTCCGCTTTGGCTGGCTCGATCGCGACGCGGTCGACCTGACGATCCTGCGCTACAGCCGGCAGGGCCGTGAAGTGGCGCTGGCGAACGCCCGCGGGTCGATGGTGCTGCTGAAGAACGAAGGCACACTGCTACCGTTCGGCCCGCAGGTCAAGTCGATCCTGGTCGTCGGCCCGACGGCCCACCCGGCCGCCCTGGGTGGCGGCGGCAGTTCCCGGATGGAGCCGTTCGCATCGGTCAGCTTCCTGGAGGGATTGAGCAACCACGGCGGCGCGCAGACCCGGGTGCACTACTTGCCTGGCATCGCCAGCCTCGCCGACATGGTGGGCGCAACGGAGTTCCGGACCGCGGAGAGCGGTGGCGTGCGCGGCGTGCGCGCCGAATACTTCGCGAACCCGACGCTTGCCGGCACACCGTTTCTGGTGCAGACCGAAACGCGGGTCGAGATCGGGTCGCCTACCCGCCCGGGACTTCCCGAACAGGAACAGTCGGCGCGCTGGGCCGGCTACTACGTTCCGCAGAGTGCAGGTGCCTACGACTTCTTCGTAGGCACGAACGGCGACCTGGGTGGGCTGTTCCGCCTGTACGTGGACGACCAGCTCATCATCGACAACTGGACCGACAACACAGCGTTGCTCGAGTACGCGACAGTGACGCTCGACTCCCGGCCGCACAAGGTAGTGCTCGAACACCACGGCCGGCCAAAGTGGCCCCCGACGCGGGTGGCGCTGGGCATTTCGCGCCAGGGGGACAGGGTAGATCCGAACGCCAAGGCACTCGCGGCCAGGGTGGATGTCGTCGTCGTCGCCGCGGGCTTCGATCCGTCGACCGAAGCCGAAAGCGCGGACCGCACCTTCCGGCTGCCTCCGGCACAGGAAGAGCTGATCCGTGCGATGACTGCTGCTAACAGTAACACCGTCGTCGTGGTCAGCTCCGGTGGGAACTTCGACATGCAGGGCTGGCTCGATCGCGTCCCGGCGCTCGTCGAGGCCTGGTACCCGGGCCAGGAAGGCGGCGCCGCGCTCGCCGAGATCCTCTTTGGCGACACGAATCCCTCCGGTCGACTGCCAGCAACATTCGAAAAGCGCTTCGAGGATAACCCCGTGTTCGACAGTCACCACGCCAGGCCTGGCACGCGGCGCATCCTCTACAGGGAGGGTGTCTTCGTCGGCTACCGTGGCTACGAGCAAAGCGGCATCAAACCGCAGTTTCCGTTCGGCTACGGCCTGTCGTACACGACCTTCAGGTACAGCGGCCTCGCTGTCACGCCTGAGAAAACCAAAGACGGCAACGTGAGCGTCTCGTTCGACGCCACGAATACCGGAACGCGCGCTGGCGCCGATGTCGCGCAGGTCTACGTCGGCGACGACCACGCCAAAGTGCCCCGGCCGCCGAAGGAGCTGAAGGGCTTCGCGAAAGTGACTCTCGCCCCGGGCGAGTCCCGGCGTGTGAGTGTCGAGCTGAATCGCCGTTCGTTCTCGTACTACGACGTCAAGGCGAAGCAGTGGCACGCCGAGCCTGGAGTCTTCAGGATCCTCGTCGGGCGATCGAGCGCCGATATCCAGCTGAGCGCCCCGCTGACGCTGACGGCGAAGTAGAGTCGACTTAGCTGCAACACGCCGCACCCGGCATTCCTTTCCAGGTTCATTTCCGCGAGGGCATGGCTCCATGAGTTCAACCGAAACCCGCCATCTCGAACGCAGCATCGGCTCCCGCCAGCTGAGCATGATCGCGATCGGCGGGGCCATCGGCACCGGTCTGTTCTTTGCCAGTGGCGGGGCCATTTCCCGCGCGGGCCCTGGCGGCGCAATGCTGGCCTACGCGGTCATGGCCGTCGCTGTGTACTGCATGATGCAGTCGCTGGGTGAGATGGGCACGCAGCTGCCGATCCCGGGTTCATTCGAGGCCTACGCCGAGCGCTTCATCGATCCGTCGATGGGCTTTGCCGTCGGCTGGAACTACTGGTTCAGCTGGGTGGTCACGCTGGCGGCCGAACTGGTGGCCGGCGCGCTGATCGTGCAGTACTGGTTCCCTGATTCGAACTCCACCGCCTGGGTGGTGGGCTTCTTCAGCGTGCTGCTCGCGCTGAACCTGCTGTCGGTCAGGGCCTACGCCGAGGCGGAATACTGGTTCGCGAGCATCAAGGTGGTCACGGTGATCATCTTCCTCGCGGTGGGCGTGCTGATGATCATCGGTGTGATCGGCGATCACGGCGGTATGCACAACTGGACGCTGCACGATCCGGCGACCGGCACGCATGCGCCCTTCGTTGGCGGCCTGACCTCCGTGCTGCTGGTGTTCCTGCTCGCCGGGTTCTCCTTCCAGGGCACCGAGAGCATCGGCCTGGCCGCAGCGGAAACCGCCGACCCGGTCAGGAGCGTGCCCAAGGCGATCGGCACCGTCTTCTGGCGCATCCTGCTGTTCTACATCGGTTCGATCTTCGTCGTCGGCACGCTGATCGCCTACAACGACCCGAACCTGCTCAACGGCGATGAGAGCCACATCGCCTTTTCGCCCTTCACCATGGTGTTTGCGCACCTGCCGAGGTTCGGACGTTACGCCGGTCACATCATGAACGCGGTGATCCTCTCCTCGGTGCTGTCCTGCGGAAATTCCTCGATGTACGTGGCCTCGCGCATGCTCTACGCGATGGCGCACAGCGGCAAGGCGCCGAGGCTGTTTGGCAAGTTGAACCGCCGCGGCGTACCCTTCGCAGCGTTGCTCGGCACGGGTCTGATAAGCGCTGTGGCATTCTTTGCCAGCCTGGTCGGGGATCAGAAGATCTACCAGATCTTCTACAACGCCTCGGGACTGAGCGGCTTCGTGATCTGGCTGGGCATTGCGGTCTGTCACCTGCGCTTCCGCCGGGCCTGGCTCGCACAGGGCCACAGCCTGGATGAGCTCAAGTTCAAAGCCAGATTCTATCCCTATGGACCCTGGCTTGCGGTGGTCCTGTTCACGGTGGTGCTGTTCGGCGCCAACATCGGCGTGTTCCAGACTCCGGTGTTCTCATGGTTCAACTTCATCACCAGCTACCTGACGATCCCGGTCTTCATAGCGCTCTACGTGGGACACAAGCTCTGGAACAAGACGCGCCTCGTACCGCTGCGCGAGTGCAACCTTGAGCTTGAGTGACAGGCACCGACAGCTGGTATGGGAACGCGCAAGCACGCCGTGATCGCCGACTTGCAGCAGCTCTACGATGGCAGGATGTTGCCGGACGTCGCCGTGGCGACGCTGTCACATACTGAACAATTACTGCCGGTCGGCATCGTGCAGCGTGGCGGACCGGCACGACCTCTCCCCAGGCGCGCCCGGCCGTTTCCAGATATTCATTTTGAAGATCACGGCCGCCACTTCGATCTGCATGACTACCTGGCCAGCAACCGGGTGGCGGGCCTGCTGGTACTCAAGAACGGCGAGATCGCGTTTGAAGACTATGAACTTGGCATCGGGCCGGATACGCGCTGGGCTTCCTTCTCCATGGCCAAGTCCGTGGCCTCTACGCTGCTCGGTGCCGCACTGGTGGATGGCCTGATTGCCAGCCTGGATGATCCGGTAGTCCGCTATGTGCCGGCGCTGCGCGGCGGCGCGTACGAGGGCGTCACCATTCGCCAGGTCATGACGATGAGCTCGGGTGTGCGCTGGGATGAGACCTACACCGATGCGCACTCCGACCGTCGCAAGGTCCTGGAACTGCAGATCGCCGGCAAGGCCGGGGAGGTGCTGCGTTATATGGCTTCGCTGCCGCGCGCCGCGGCTCCAGGCACGCTCTGGAACTACAGCACCGGCGAGACCTACGTGCTCGGCGCTGTGCTTGCCGGCGCGACTCACCGACCGTTGCCGCAGTACCTGAGCGAGAAAATCTGGTCCCGGGCCGGCATGGAGCAGGATGCCAGCTGGTGGCTCGGTGAGCCGCATGGCCTGGCATGGGGTGGCGGCGGCATTGCCGCAACGCTGCGCGACTATGGACGTTTTGGATTGCTGGCGGCCGACCAGGGGCGCCTCGATGGCCAGTCGATCGTCCCGACGGGCTGGTTCGGGGAGGTCGGCGTGTCGCACGTCATTGGTGGAAAGAGCGTGGACTACGGCTATCTGTGGTGGATTCCGCCGCAGACCGACCCGATTCATGCCGGCGCGTTCGAGGCCATCGGCATTTTCGGCCAGTACCTGTACGTCAATCCGCGCGAACGACTGGTTATCGTGGTGCTCAGCGCCAGGTCCAAACCGACCCGCGCCACACGCTTTGACCTGGACGACGACGCCTTCTTCTCGGCCGTGGCGACCGCGCTGCATTAGGCCCGCATGGTTTACCTCATCGATGCCTCCGTCTATATCTTTCGCGCCTGGTTTTCCATGCCGCCGGATCTGCGCGACGCGGAGGGCAATCCCACTCATGCGGTCTACGGCTTCGCGCGTTTCGTCGGCGATCTGATCGAGCGGCGCCGGCCGCGCTATCTCGCCGTGGCCTTCGATGAAAGTCACGGTAATGGTCACCGCCACGCGCTGTTCCCGGCCTACAAGGCCAATCGCGAGCCGGCGCCGCCGGAATTGAAACGCCAGTTCGCACTGTGCCGCGAGTTTTGTCGGCACCTGGGCGTGAGTGAGTACGCGAGCCGTGAGTTCGAGGCGGACGATCTGATCGGCACGCTCGCCACGCGGGTGCGCGCCGAAGGTCTGCGCGTTACGGTGGTCACGCGCGACAAGGATCTCTCGCAGCTCGTGGGGCCGGGCGATTGCTTTTGGGATTACAGCGATGCCGCCGAATATGCCTATGAGGAAATCGCCGGCCGCTTCGGCGTGGCGCCCGAACGCATGGCCGACTACCTGGCGCTTACCGGTGATGCCGTCGACAACATCCCCGGGGTGCCGGGAGTAGGGCCGAAAACTGCCGCGGCGCTCATGAGTCGCTACGCCTCACTCGATGAGCTCTATAACGACCTGGACGCCGTGGCCTACCTGCCGCTGCGCGGCGCCGCACGTCTGCCCGAACGCCTGCGCCTGCATCGCGAGGCTGCGTTCCTGGCGCGCTCACTCACGCGCATACACTGCGACGCGCCGCTGCAGGCGACGCGCGGCGATCTCAGGCGGCGCGATCCTGACCTGAGCGCGCTCGCCGAGTTCTGCCGGCGTCACGGCTTTGGCGCCATGCTGCCGCGCCAGGCCGAACGCATTGCGCGCCTGGCCGCCTGAGGCTCAGGCTTTCTTGACGTAGACCTTGCACCAGCCCTCGGCGTTGACCAGCTTGCCGGGGAACAGGTTGCAGGGCCGCCAGGCCTCGCCATCGGTGCCCTTGACCTGCAGGCAGTTGGCGCACTTCTGTTCAGGCTTGTACATCGGGAACTTCGCGGTCTCGACCGTCTTGGCGCTCTCGTGATACGAGAGTGCAACGGCGAGCGGATCGGTCGCCGCGACGTGCGGCAACGCACTGGCGGCAGGCGCGGCCGGCTTGGCGCCCGCAGCCGGCTTGGCAGCACCCGGGCTGCCTGCCGCGGCAGGTTTGGGGTCGGAGGCGTCGGCGCCACAGGCGACCATCAGGGTGCCCGCTACCAGGCCTAAGCTCGCCAACGCCTCGCGGCGCGTGAGATTCTTCTTCATTTCCCAATTCTCCATGTTCAAACGTATCGGTATTGTAATCGAGCGGCTGCTGCCGTGGCGCTAGGTAGCATTACGCATGCGCCGCCTGCGCTATTCTAGGACTCTGGAACTGACGCCGGGGGTCGCCGTGAAACAGCAGAATATCGAGTCCGCCCTGCATGAGAACCGTTCCTTTCCGCCGCCGCCGGCTTTTGCCGCGCACGCCCGCCTGCGCGCCGCCGAAGTGGCGGAACTGCGCCGGCGCGCCGCTGCCGACCATGTCGGTTACTGGGGCGAGCTGGCACGCGAATCCCTGCATTGGCACAAACCCTTCACGATCACCCTGGATGCTTCCAGGGCGCCAAATTACCAGTGGTTTCCTGACGGGGAGCTGAACGTCTCCTGGAACTGCCTCGACGTGCACCTGGCGGCCCGTGGCCACAAGACGGCGATAGTCTTCGAGGGCGAGGCGGGCGATGTACGGCGCTTGAGCTACCGGGAACTGCACGCCCAGGTCTGCCGCCTGGCCAATGGACTCAAGTCGCTCGGCGTGGTGCGCGGCGACCGGGTGGTCCTCTACATGCCGATGATCCCCGAAGCGGTGGTGGCCATGCAGGCCTGCGCCCGCATTGGTGC
>JBAVRE010000025.1:0-2261 GCA_049694695.1 Steroidobacteraceae bacterium
GGAGCGCATCGTCACGCTGCACGATGCCTCGAACATCGCGGCGGTGATTGTTGAGCCCATGCAGGGCTCGACCGGCGTGATCGTGCCGCCGCGCGGTTACCTGGAGAGGCTGCGCGAGATCTGCAGCAAGCACGGCATTCTGCTGATTTTTGATGAAGTCATTACCGGTTTCGGCCGCCTGGGCAAGCCCTTTGGCGCGGACTATTTTGGCGTCCAGCCCGATCTCACCACCTTCGCCAAGGCGGTCAACAACGCTACCGTCCCGCTCGGTGGCGTCATCGCCCGCGATGAGATCTATCAGGCCTTCATGAGCGGACCGGAATACGCCATCGAATTCTTCCATGGTTACACCTACTCCGGCCACCCACTGGCCATCGCCGCTGCCCATGCCACGCTCGACGTGATGGCCGCTGAAGGACTGGTCACACGCGCCGCCACGCTCGCGCCGGTACTGGAAGAAGCCATGCATTCGCTCAAGGGCGAACCTAACGTCATCGATATTCGCAACCTCGGCCTGGCCGCCGCCGTCGAACTGGCGCCGCTCGCCGGCCAACCGGGTCTGAAGGCGATCAGGGTCTTCGAGCGAGCACTCGCCGAGGGGCTGCTGGTGCGCTTCAGCGGCGACATACTGGCGGTCGCGCCGCCCTTCGTTGCCACGAAGGAGCAGATACTGGACATGGTCGAAGGCTTGCGACGTGCCTTGCGCGCTGTGCCGGTCGGGTAAAGCGCCATGAATGCAGCAACGCCTATCGCTTCTGCCGCCGATACCGCCGCACTGGTCGGCCATTGGATCAGTGGTCGCACCGTGCACTCCGCAGGGCCGCGCGGTGCGATCTATAACCCCAGCCTGGGTCGCCAGGTGCGTGAGGTGGCACTGGCCACCGCCAGCGACGTCGATCAGGCCGTTCGCGCCGCGCACGCGGCCGCGCCGGCCTGGGCCCGGCTGCCCGCGCTGCGCCGGGCGCGCGTGCTGTTCCGGTTCAAGGCACTGCTCGATCAGAACACCAGCAGGCTGGCGCGGCTGATTTCCGCCGAACACGGCAAGACGCTCGCGGACGCCGAAGGCGAAGTGACGCGCGGCATCGAAGTGGTCGAGTTTTCCTGCGGCGCGCCCAGCCTGCTGAAGGGCGCCTACAGCGACAGCATCGGCACCGGTGTCGACAGCTTCAGTCTGCGCCAGCCGTTGGGCGTGTGTGCTGGCATCACGCCGTTCAACTTTCCGGCCATGGTTCCGATGTGGATGTTTCCGGTAGCGCTCGCCTGTGGCAACACTTTCGTCCTGAAGCCCTCCGAGCGCGACCCCTCGACGTCCATGTTGCTTGCCGCCCTCCTGAAGGAGGCCGGGCTGCCCGATGGCGTATTCAATGTCGTGCAGGGCGACAAGGTTGCCGTCGATGCGCTGCTCGAGCACCCGCTGGTTGCGGCGGTGAGCTTTGTGGGCTCTACGCCGGTCGCACGCTACATCCATGCGCAGGGCACGGCACATGGCAAGCGCGTGCAGGCGCTCGGCGGCGCAAAGAATCACATGGTGATCATGCCGGATGCTGATCTCGAAGCGGCCACCGAAGCACTGGTAGGAGCTGCCTACGGCTCCGCGGGCGAGCGCTGCATGGCGATCTCGGTCGCTGTGGCAGTGGGTGAGGCCACGGCCGATGCGCTGGTCGAACGTCTGAAGACGCGGCTGCGCACGCTGAAGATCGGCCCTTCCGATGGCGCCGACGTCGAGATGGGTCCGCTCGTCACCCAGACGCACCTCGATAAAGTGCGCGGCTACATCGACACCGGAATCAAGGAGGGTGCCCAGCTCGCTATCGATGGGCGCGCGCTGAAGGTCGCGGGGCACGAGCAGGGCTACTTCCTTGGCCCCACGCTTTTCGATCACGTGCGTCCCGAGATGCGCATCTATCGTGAGGAAATCTTCGGACCGGTGCTGGTGGTGGTGCGCGTGCCGGACTACGAGAATGCCGTGCGCCTCATCAACGCGCATGAATATGCCAATGGCACGGCGGTGTTTACCCGCAGTGGCGCAGTGGCACGCAGCTTTGCGCATGAGATCGAGGTCGGCATGGTCGGCATCAACGTGCCGATTCCGGTGCCCATGGCCTGGCACGGCTTCGGCGGCTGGAAGCGCAGCCTGTTCGGCGACATGCACGCCTACGGCGAAGAAGGCGTGCGCTTCTACACCAAGCAGAAGAGCGTCATGCAGCGCTGGCCGGAGAGCATCGGCAAGGGCGCCGAGTTCGCAATGCCGACGGCCAGGT
>JBAVRE010000026.1:0-2576 GCA_049694695.1 Steroidobacteraceae bacterium
TGCGCGTACTCGCCTGGGTGCTGGAGCGCTGCGCCGGGCGCGGCGGCGCCAGCGATGGCGCTATTGGCTACTTGCCGCGCCCGCAGGATCTGCCGATCGCAGGCCTCGGATTGAGCGCAGAGGCGCTGGCGGAGCTGACCCTGGTACCAGCCGAGGCCTTGCGCGCGGAAGTGGTCAGCATCCGCACTTACCTGAAGGCACAGGGCGAGCGCGTGCCTGCGGCGTTGTACGCTGAGCTGGATGAGCTCGAGCAGCGCCTGCGAAACTAGCTTTCGTCGCAGACGAAGCGAATGGTCTGCGGATCATCGCTGGTGGGCACCTTGCCCAGGCCGATCATGCCCTCGCCCTTGATGGGCACGGTATCGCGGCGTACGAAGGCTTCTTCCTGGCCGACCATCTGCAGGAAGGTGCCATTGGTGCTCTGGTCGGTGAGCATGAAACGGTTGCGGGCGAAATCAATGCGCGCGTGCAGGCGCGAGATCAGATTGCCACGCACGATCAGATCGCACTCATCGGCGCGCCCGATCACAGTCTGCACATGATCGTGATCGACGATTACGGCACGATCGCCAATGCTGAGGCGCAGGCGCAGCGTGCGCCGCCGGTCCTGCGGGATGGCGATTGCCGGCAGCATGCTGGTGACGTCTTCGGTCTGCCACAGCACTTCATACAGCGCGACCTCACCGCCCTGGCCACGGATGGTGGCCACATCGATCTGCCGCACCGAGGCGCGCCACTCGGGCGAGAGCCGCTCGACGGTCGCAGCGGTCGTGATGATCTGCCCGGCCTTGGCCTGGCTGGTCATGCGATTGGCGGTGTGCACGCTGGCGCCGAAGACATCGCGGGCCTCGAGCACTACCGGGCCAAAGTGGCAACCGATGCGGATCGCCACGGCGTGACCCTCGTTCTTCAGCTCGGCGTGGGCGCTGATCTGTTTCTGCATCTGCCCGGCGGCGTTGAGCGCATCGTCGGCCTTGGGGAAGGTGGCCATCACCTCATCGCCAATGGTCTTGATGACCGTGCCATGGTGCTGCTCGGTCGCCGTGCGCATGACATCGATACAGATCGCCACCATGGCGCGCGCGCGCTGGTCGCCCAGTACCTCAAACAGCCGGGTAGAGCCGACGACGTCGGCGAACAGGATCGCGAGTTCTATATCCTTGACCATGTATTCAGTGTCGCGCCAGGCTCGGGTCTTGCAAGTTCACATAAGATGGGAGCCACTGGGGATTATACGCAAGCGCGCCGTCCTGACCATGTCGACGGAATGGCTGCCACCAGCGACGTCTTCATGCAACGATTTCAGCTGTTTGCGCTCATCATTGGGCGCGCAGCAGCGCCGCCTTGGCTCCGGCCTGACGGACCCCCACGGACAGCCGCTGACGGTATGCCCGTGCGCCCGGTTGCCCGGCATAGAGCCCGAACATGTGGCGCGTGATGGCGCTGAGCGGCTCGCCGCGGGCCAGTTCGCGCTCGGCGTAAGCCGCCATGCGCTCGAGCAACGCGCCCTCCTCCGGCCGCTGCCAGCCGTCCGCGAAAACGGCGTGGTGCAGTTCCGTCAGGCTGTAGGGCCGGTGATAGGCCTCCCGGCCCAGCATGATTCCCGCGCACCACGGCAGCGCGGAGTGCGCCTGTTCAATGGTGCGCAAGCCGCCGTTGAGCACCAGCTGCAGTCCGGGAAAAGTTTCGCCCAGGCGCCGCACGATCTCCGGCCTGAGCGGCGGCACTTCACGATTCTCCTTCGGCGACAGGCCGCCGAGCACCGCCTGGCGCGCGTGCACGACGAACACCTCGCAGCCGGCCGCGCTTACGGTGGCCGTGAAATCCACGAGGCGCTGGAAATCGGCCTCATCGTAGGTCTGCAGTCGCTCGCGCAGCGGCCGCTGCCCCGCACCGCCGGCGATGATACCGATGCGCATCTTGACCGTGACCGGAATACTGACCGCGGCCCGCATGGCGCTGACACACGCGGCCACGCGCGCAGGCTCGGCCATCAGGCAGGCGCCAAATGCGCCCGCGTGCACGCGATCGCTCGGGCAACCGCAGTTGAGATTGATCTCGCGATAACCCGCGGCCTCGCCCAGGCGCGCCGCCGCCGCCAGGCGCTCAGGGTCGCCGCCGCCCAGCTGCAGTGCCACCGGCTGCTCGGCGGGGTCAAAATGCAGCAGCCGCGCAGCGTCACCGCGCAGCAAAGCTTCGGCGGTGATCATCTCCGTATAGAGCAACACGCGTGGCGAGAAGCCGCGCAGGAAATAGCGGCAGTGGCGGTCGGTCCAGTCCATCATGGGGGCGACGCTCAGCCGCCGGTCGAGTCCGGCGCTGCTTTTCCCGGAGGAAATGCCTATTTTCTCTGCGTTTTCCACTTGTGCCGTTGCTGCGCTATTCCTGCGGATTCCGGGGAGTTTATCGGTTGCCGAGGGGACATAAAGGGGACAAGAATGCCTTGCGTACCTCTTGTCCCCTCAAGGATTCATCATGCCCACGATCAAAGCACGCCGGCAAGCGAATGGCGTCACGCGCTATACGGCCGTGGTCCGTCTTCGTCGCGGAGCGACGGTGCTGCACCAGGAAAGCAA
>JBAVRE010000027.1:0-5116 GCA_049694695.1 Steroidobacteraceae bacterium
GGCCCGGGTCGAGACAAAGCAGCGCTCGACCAGCGGCTCGAGCAGCGCTACCGCCCGCGCCAGCTGCGAAAGCCCCGCGTATTCAAGCGTGGCCTTGTCGCGCTGCATGCGCTTGCTGTGCCCGCCGGTCAGCACCAGTCCAAACAGCGGCGCGCTCATCGCGCGTGCTTCGCCGCGGCGTCGCCGCGCTTTGACGCACGTCCCACCTGGCGGCGCCCGCCGGACTTGTGCAGCAGGCGCACCTCGACGATGCGGATCTCATGCGAGAGCGCCTTGCACATGTCGTAGATCGTGAGCGCCGCAATACTGGCGCCGGTCAGCGCTTCCATCTCGACGCCGGTCTTGTGATGCGTCTCGACGCGACAGCGGATGCGTATCTCGCCGCGCGCGCCGCTGGCGATATCGATGCGGCAATTGTCGATCGGCAGTGGATGGCAGAAGGGAATGAGCTCGTGGGTGCGCTTGACGGCCATGACACCCGCGACGATCGCGGTATCGAACACCGGACCCTTGTGGGTGCGATGTCCGGTGGCGCGCAGCGCGCGCGCTACGGCCGCGGGCAGGCGCAGACGCGCTTCCGCCTCGGCAATGCGATGACTTACCGCCTTGGCGCCCACGTTCACCATGGTGGGGCGGCGCGTTGCCGTCAGATGCGTAAGGCCGGAATTGCTGCGTCTGGCGGCCATCTTCAAGCGCTAGCCGCCGACATGATTCATTTCAACGCGCGCCGCAGGCTGCTGCCCGGCGCTGCCACGCAGCTCGCTGTAGCGATCGTCGCGCCGTTCCCAGCAGCCGCGAATCGTTTCGAGCATCTCCGCGTCGCTGGCGCCGGCGCGCAGCGGCGCCCGCAGGTCCAGACCCTGCGTGGCGAACAGGCAGGTGTAGAGCACGCCATCGGATGACAACCGGGCACGCGAGCAATCGCCACAGAAAGGCTGCGACACCGACGAGATGAAGCCCACTTCACCCTGGCCGTCGACAAACTCATAGCGCTCCGCGACCTCGCCCACATATTGGCGCGCGCGCGCCTCGAGCGGCCAGCGCGCGCCGATCTGCGCCAGCAGATCGCGCGAGGGCACGACCTGCGTCGCCTGCCAGTCATTGCGGGTGCCGACATCCATGTATTCGATCAGCCGCACCACGATGCCGCTGCCGCGAAAATGTTCGATCAGGGGCAGAACGGTGTGATCGTTGACGCCACGCTGCACGACCGCGTTGACCTTGATCGGCGCCAGGCCGGCGCGCTGTGCGGCGCCGATGCCGGCCAACACTTCGTCAGGATTGCCCAGGTCCCCCGCCATGCGTGCGAACACGGCCGGATCGAGACTGTCGAGACTGACGGTGACGCGCCGCAGCCCCGCGGCGCGCAACTCCGCGGCGTGCTGAGCCAGCAATACGCCGTTGGTAGTCAGCGCAATGTCTTCGACGCCGGGCAGCGTGGTCAGATCGCCGATCAGATCAGAGAGCCCGGCACGCAGCAGCGGCTCGCCGCCGGTGATGCGCAGTTTTCGTACCCCCAACTGCAGGAACAAACGAGTGAGCCGCACGATTTCCTCGAAACTCAGGCGCTCGGCGGTTTTCAGGAAACGATAATGCTCGTGAAAGCGCTCGCGCGGCATGCAATAGGGGCAGCGGAAATTGCAGCGATCGGTAACCGAGATGCGCAGGTCGCGCAATGGTCGTCCGAGCGTGTCGCGCGGGCGACGCGGTTGCAGCGCGGCGAGCCTGGCCGAAGCGGAGGTGTCCATGAGGCTAGGCTACCAGCATGAGCGCCTACCAGCGATACAGTCGGGTGAGGAAGCCCTTGGGGAGACTTGCCGGACCCGGCGGCAGCTCCACGAAGCCGTCGGTCAGGGCCAAAGCCGTGAAATCGCCTGAACCATTGGTGGGGCAGGGCGTGGCCCAGGGCCGCCCCCAGTCATCATGCGTCACCTTGACCGGCATGAAGCCGGTCAGCGCCGGTTGCCAATCGAGCGCCGTGGCCAGCGCAATGCGCTCCGAGCCTTCCGTGCGCACGCCCATGGCTGCATACAGGGCGGGCAGTACATAACGCGACAGGCACACCAGCGTTGAAACCGGATTGCCTGGCAGGGCAAATATCGCCCGACCCTCGCTCGTGGTGCCGAACCACATCGGTCGGCCCGGTCGCTGCTCGATACCGTGCAGCACGCACTGCACCCCCAGCTCCTGCATGACCTGCGGCACCAGATCAAACTTGCCCATCGACACGCCGCCCGAGAGCACCAGCACTTCGTGGGTGCGCAGCTGCCGTGCCAGGCGCTCACGCAGCTGCCCGGCATCATCGTTGATGTGATCTTCAGCGACGCGTTGAAAACCGCGCTCGCGCAGCGCCGCCGCCACGGCGTAGGCATTGGAACGACGGATCTGATGCGGCGCAATGGGCTCGCCCGGCTCCACCAGCTCACTGCCCGTCGAGATGACCATGATTGAAGGCTGCGCGCTCACCCGCAGACGGGCCATCCCCGCCGAGGCCGCCACCGCGATCTCCGGCGCGTGCAGCACCGTGCCGGTGGCCAGCAGCAATGCGCCCTGACGCTGATCGCTCGCCCGACGATGGACGTTCTTCCAGGCCGTCGCCAGCGATGGCGATTCGAGTTCGGCCACGCCTCCGGTCACGGTGATCTTCTCGACCGGCACGACACAGTCGCAACCGGCCGGCAATACAGCGCCGGTCATGATCTCGATGCAATGCTCCGGCGAGCTGAGTGTGAGCGGCGGATCGCCGGCCGCCTGCGTCGCCTGGACGCGAAAGCGCCGCCGTGCTGCGCCGGTCGCGATTGCGATGCCGTCCATCGACACGCGATCAAAGGGCGGCTGGTCGCGCTCCGCATAGACGTTCTCGCGCAGCACGGCGCCGGCGCAATGCGCGACCGGCAGGGATTCAATCGGCAGGCACACGAGGTGCTCGCCAATCAGGCGGCTGGCGGCTTGGGGATCCATGGCCTGAATGGTACCGCAGGCGCGCGCAGCGCGTATTTCAGGCGAAAATATGCCGGCCGGAAGCCGGAGCGCCTACAATCGGCGCCCACCAAGCGCCCGTAGCTCAGCTGGATAGAGCACCTGGCTTCGAACCAGGTGGTCGGCGGTTCGAATCCGTCCGGGCGCGCCAATCTACTTCGTTACAATCAACCGCTTAGCGCTACTTTCGCCAACGTCCTTGCGCCGAAGCCAGGTTGTTGCGGGAGTTTTGCGGGACTCTGTGCTGCACACACGCTCTGCGGCCTCAATCAAATTCGTCAATTCCGCCTGAGAGTAGTGCGTCGTGATGCGACCACTTCGGTGACCGAGTAAGTCCTGGCGATCCTCAAAGCTCACGCCTGCCGCACGCAGTCGACGTCCGAAAGTGTGCTTCAGATCGTGCACCCGCACATGCTGAAACCCGCTCGACGCCGTTTCGTCGTAGCGCTTCGTCCAGCCTTCCGCCGCCCGCTCACGCGCGGATCTCCACGCCGTGTTGTTCATCTTGTTCACGGGCTTGGGTTCACTCCGGCCCCGGCGGGCATGAGCAAACACGTAGACCGCATGGACCCCACGTTGCACCTCAATCACAGACTTAGCGACGCGATTGAGTACCACCAGTCGCTCTTCCCCATTCTTGACTCGATCGCCTGGAACGATAAACACCGAAGTCTCCAGTTCCGGAACCTTTACCTCGTGGTCCCAGCGCAGTCCGCAGACCTCCTGCTCCCGGGTACCCGTGTTCACTTTAAACAGCGCCATTCGAGCCAAATGGTCCGGCAGTTCCCGGAACAGCAGCGCCTGCTCCTCCTGTGAAAGCGGATAGGGCGCGCGAGCGTCCTTGACCGGAAAGAGCTTGATCTTCGGTGCCCTCTCCAGCCACGTCATCCCGCGCGTGTCCATCCACTCCGAGGCCGCAAGGTTCACTATTCGTCGCACGATACCCAGCGCCAAGTTGATTGTCTTGGTCTTGACGCCTTCGCTCCGCCGATGAGCGATGAAGGGCTCCAGGCTACCCAAGTGCACCTGCTTCAGCTCGAGTGCCCCGATGAAGGGGTCGAGCTGTCTTAAGTGCAGCGCATCGTCCTTGATGCGCTTCTTGTGGCTGAAGTCTTGCAGGTATTTCGTGGCCGCCACTCGGAACGTGCGCGCGTCGCGAAGACCAAAGAGCTGGGCCTCGCGGATTTCTGTCATCCGCTTGGCAATGTGCTCCCGGGCTTCGTACAGATCGCCTGTTCCAGTGCTCTCGCAAAGGCGCGCTCCTCGGAACCGTTTGTCGATGTGCCAGATCCCACCACGTTTGGTGAGGCCTGACGTCTTTTGATTTCCCATAATGGCTTGCTCCTTTCGGGTTGGGCCACCGGGACACCGTTGCGGCGCTTATATTCCTCGGCGGCGGCCTCCATTTCAAGTCGATCAAAAGCCCGGCCCTGTCGTCCAATGCGGATCTCAGTAAGGCCTGGGCGGATATCGGCATTGAATCGATTCTTGTCCATTCCGAAGTAGCTGGGGGCATCGCGGAATCGGATGAACCTAGGCGCAACGGCCGCCCGGGAAGCGGAGCTAAGGTGGCGCTCGTACGTCGTGGGTCCGAAATCGAGAGGTATCGAGGCGTCGAGCGCGGGCCCGTCAAGTCGCGCCTGTGAATCGTTAATCATGGTCGTTCTCGCCGTTCCCGCCTAATGTGCGCAAATTGCCACCGCCTATAAGTTGCCCGAGTCGAAGCGGGAGGGCCGTTCGAGTTTTGACGTGAAATCCCACAAAACTCTGACGGTCGTTTTGTCAGAGGCAGGGTTCTGGGCGTTCTTCGCTCATTGCTCTCGCCCGCGCAGCAACCACCTGTTTGAGGAGGGGCGTAGTAGCGAATCGCGCAGGGACCTTGGTAGGTTTGCCTTGAGTTCTTGAAGGAGGTCACAATACCGCCAAACTGACTTCGCGTATCTGCGGATTCGCGACAGGGATTGCGTGCGTCAGGACGTGCGTGTCGACACGGCGGACCTCTGCTGCATTAATGTCGCAGTCCGCTATGTGAATACGTCGGGTAAGGACATTTACCCGTGAAGTCTAAAAGTGGCCTCTAGATTGGCCGAGTGTGATCATCGACTAGTCCTTCCAAAACCCCTTGAATCGGTCCGGC
>JBAVRE010000028.1:0-7454 GCA_049694695.1 Steroidobacteraceae bacterium
CTGGGCGGCAATGAAGTGGAACAACGGGAACAACAGCACCAGGGTCAGCAGGTACGCGATCACGATCGGTTTCTTGCGACCCACCCGATCCGACAGCCAGGCGAACAATACAAACCAGCCGATAGCGCTCGCCGATGCGATGAGGGTGATCCGTCGCACCACTGCGGCGTCCACATGCAGTGCGTTCTGCAGGAAATATTGCGCCTGGAACAGCGCGGTGTAGCCGATCACCGCCTGCCCGGCAGAAATGCCAAACAGCGCTGCGAGGATGCGCCTGACCTTTGGCCAGCTGCCGAAGCTCTCCCGCAAGGGATGGCGTGCAGTAGTTCCCGCGGCCTGCATTGCCTTGAATACGGGACTCTCGGCAAGCTTCAGCCGCATCCACACGGATATCACCAGCAGCAGCAGCGAAGCAATGAAAGGTATCCGCCAGCCCCAGGCATTCCAGGCCGCTTCGCCGATGATCGACGCGGTACCGAGCGAGACCAGCAGGCTCAGGAACAGGCCGGCCGGCGCCCCGGCCTGGGTAAAGCCAGTGAAATATCCACGCCGCTTGGCCGGCGCGTGCTCGGCCACGTAGATTGATGCGCCACCGTACTCGCCGCCGAGTGCGAAGCCCTGCAGTGCGCGCAACAACACCAGCAGCAGCGGCGCCGCGATGCCAACGCTCGCATAGGTCGGGAGCAGGCCGATGGCTGCGGTCGCCATGCCCATCAGGGTAATCGTCACCAGAAAAGTGTATTTGCGCCCGACCCGATCGCCCAGTATGCCGAAGACCACGGCACCCAGCGGGCGCACGGCGAAGCCCACACCAAAGGTCGCCAACGCCAGCAAGAAACCCGCGGTCGCACTGCTCGCTGGAAAAAACAACCTGCCTATCAGCGGCGCGAGCGTGCCGTAGATGAAAAAATCGTACCATTCAAAGACTGTGCCGAGCGACGAAGCCACGATGACCCGGCGGATTTCCTGTCGGGTCGGCTGACGGATAGCGGTTCCAATTGTCGTCATGGACAGAGCCTCTGAGGGGTTGCATGGGTCGCCGGACTCTTGCCCGGCAGCGCACAGTATCGCCCACGTGCGCTGCCGGGGTCTGCTGCTGCACCGGCTTCTCCTGAGCGCGCTATCATGGCAACAGGAGTACCTGACCATGCCCAGATGTATTGTTTTGAGCAAAAACCCGTCGTTTTGGCACGCGTTTCAAAATCCATTGTTTGGCCTGCTGCTGACAGCCAGCGCCGTGGCCAGCGCCATGATGATGCCGACCGTTTGCGCCGCGGACAATCCGCCTGCGCCACTTAAGGCGCCCGGTACGAGCCGCGATCTGGGCCTGGCCGTCGACCTGGCGCCGGTGCACGAGCGCACTGGGTGGCGCTCGCCGCATCTGATCCTGGTCACGCCCGAGCTGCACGGCAATCTGCAACAACTGCGACAGGTCGCGCCACAGGCCCGCATCGTCGAACTGTCCCCAGGTACCTCGCCGCAGGACATCGCCGCCGCCGAGGTCGCCATCGGGATCTGCACACCTGAATTTCTTAAGCAGGCCAGCAGCCTGCGGTGGATACAGCTGCTCTCCGCCGGCGTCGAGCACTGCGTGCAACAGCCCCCGGTTCGCGAGCATCACCTGCTGGTCACGAACATGCAGCGTGTGTACGGCGCCAGCATGGCAGAGCATGTGATGGGCATGATGCTGGTGTTGAGCCGGCACCTGGATTATTTTCTCGCCCAGCAGCAGCAGGCCCAATGGGCTGCACGTGGCAGTGACGCGACGCTACTGGAAGACCTGAAGGGCCAGACCATCCTGATCGTCGGCCTGGGCGGCATCGGCACCGAGGTGGCGATGCGCGCCCACGCCTTTGGCATGCGGGTGATTGCCACCCGCGCCAGCGGGCGCACCGGGCCGGACTACGTCAGCTATGTCGGCCTGCCCGCAGAGCTGCTGAAGCTGACGAGCGAAGCCGACTATGTCGTCAACTGCGCGCCGCTGACGGCGCAGACTACCGGTATTTTTGACAAGGCTTTCTTCGCTGCCATGAAGCCGACCGCCAGGTTCATCAGCGTTGGTCGTGGTCAGAGCACAGTAACTTCCGAACTCATCGCCGCGCTGCGCGAGCGGCGCATCGCGGGCGCCGGCCTCGACGTGACCGATCCGGAGCCGCTCCCCGCCAGCAATCCGCTGTGGCACCTGCCCAATGTCATCATTACACCGCATATCTCCGCAGCCACGCCGGCCGCCAGCGAATTCGCCTTTGAAGTGGTGCTTGAAAACCTGCGCCGCTATGTGGCGGGTGAAGCCATGCTGTCGGTGGTCGATATCGAACACGGCTACTGAGCGTGCCAACGGAACCGCGTATGAGCGCCCCGCCCGATCTCATTCTGGTTGATGGCTTCTCCTATCTGTATCGCGCCTTCCACGCGCTGCCGCCGCTCGCCAATTCGCGCGGCGAGCCAACCGGCGCCGTGCACGGCGTGCTCAACATGCTGCACAAGCTATTGCGCGAATACCCGGGCACGCGCCTCGCGGTGGTGTTCGATGCGCCGGGCCGGACCTTCCGCGACGACTTGTTTGCCGCGTACAAGGCGCATCGCCCGCCGATGCCCGATGAGCTGCGCGCGCAGATCGAGCCGTTGCTGCAGGCCGTTGCCGCCATGGGCCTGCCACTGCTGCGCATCGACGGCGTGGAGGCCGACGATGTCATCGGCACCCTGGCGCGGCGTGCCGCCACGGCGGGCGAGCGGGTGCTGATCTCCACCGGCGACAAAGACATGGCGCAGCTGGTCGATGAGCACATCACGCTGATCAACACCATGAGCGACACGGTGCTGGATCGCACTGGGGTCAAGCACAAGTTCGACGTCTACCCCGAGCAGATCATCGACTACCTGGCGCTGGTCGGCGATAGCGCCGATAACATTCCCGGCATCGACAAGGTGGGGCCGAAGACCGCCGCGAAATGGCTCAATGCTTACGGCACGCTCGATGCGCTGCTGGCGCACGCGGCCGAGATTCCCGGCAAGGTCGGTGAGAATCTGCGTGCCGGCACCGATATCCTGGCGCTCTCGCGCCAGCTCGCCACGATTCGCTGCGATGTGGATTTGTCAGTAGACCAAGCGGCCCTGCAGCCGCGCGCGCGGGATACCGAGGCGCTGCGCACACTCTATACGCGCCTTGAAATGCGCACCCTGCTGCGTCAGCTCGATGGCCCGGCGGCCGAACCCGGCGCCGGCAGCAACGCCGCCGCCAGCGCACCACTGCCCGCGCCCGCACCCGCGCTGCCGCTCGCGCCCGACACCCTGACCCGCCACTACGACACGATCACCACCTGGCCGGCACTGGAGCAATGGCTCGCGCGCCTGCGCGCGGCCGAGCTGTTCGCCTTCGATACTGAAACCACCGGCCTCGACTACATGCAGGCGCAGATCGTTGGCGTTTCCTTCTGCATTGAACCGGGCAGCGCTGCCTACGTGCCGCTGGCGCACGATTACGCCGGCGCGCCCGAACAGCTCGAGCGCGCGCAGGTGCTCGAAGCCCTGCGCCCGCTGCTCGAAGACCCGACCCACGCCAAGCTCGGTGCGCACCTCAAGTTCGACATGCATATCCTGGCCAATCACGGCATCACCTTGCGCGGCCAGCGCTACGACACCATGCTCGAATCCTACGTGCTCAACAGCACGGCCACCCGCCACGACATGGATTCGATGGCGGAAAAGTATCTTGGCCTCAAGACCATTCACTTCGAAGACGTCGCCGGCAAGGGCGCCAAGCAGCTCACCTTCAACCAGGTGAGCGTCGAAGTCGCGGCGGAATATTCTGCGGAGGACGCCGACGTCACGATGCGCCTGCATCGCTGCCTGTGGCCGCAGCTGGCGGCACTGCCGGCGCTCGCCAGCCTCTATGAGCAGATCGAGCAACCCCTGGTGCCGGTGCTGCAGCGCATGGAGCGCCTTGGCGTGCTGATTGATCGCGCCATGCTGCAGACGCAGAGCCTGGAGCTGGCCAGGCGCCTGCATGAACTCACGCTCGAGGCGCAGCGCGAAGCCGGTTCGGATTTCAACCTGGAGTCGCCCAGGCAGCTGCAGCAGATTCTGTTTGAGCGCCTGCAATTGCCGGTGATGCGCAAGACACCGACCGGGCAACCCTCGACCGCGGAGGACGTGCTCGAGGAACTCGCAGCCGACTACGCGCTGCCAAAGCTGATTCTGGAATACCGTGCCCTGGCCAAGCTGCGCTCAACCTATACCGAGCGCCTGCCCGAGCAGATCGATGTGACGACCGGTCGCGTGCACACTTCATATCACCAGGCGATCGCCGCCACCGGCCGGCTCTCCTCCACCGACCCCAACCTGCAGAATATTCCGATCCGCAGCGCCGAGGGGCGCCGCATCCGCCAGGCCTTCATAGCGCCGCCGGGCTGCGTGCTCTTGGCGGCCGACTACTCGCAGATTGAACTGCGCATCATGGCGCACCTCTCTGAAGATGAAGGCCTGCTGGCCGCCTTTGCAGACGATCGCGATATACACCAGGCGACTGCCGCCGAAGTGTTTGGCGTCGCGCCCGAGGCCGTCAACAGTGATCAGCGCCGCTCCGCCAAGGCCATCAACTTCGGCCTGATCTATGGCATGTCGGCGTTTGGACTGGCCCGCCAGCTGGGCATTGAGCGCGGCGCAGCCCAGCAATATGTGGAGCGCTATTTTGCGCGCTATCCGGGCGTGCGCCGCTACATGGATGAAACCCGCGCGCGTGCCAGGCGCGACGGCTACGTCGAGACCGTGCTTGGCCGGCGCCTGTATCTGCCCGAGATCAATTCGCGCAACCGCCAACTGCAGCAGTACGCCGAGCGCAGCGCCATCAACGCGCCCATGCAGGGCACGGCCGCCGACATCATCAAGCGTGCGATGCTGGGCGTCGATGCCTGGTGTCAGCAGGCCGGAGTGCCGGTGCGCCTGATCATGCAGGTGCACGATGAACTGGTGCTCGAGGTGCGCGAGGATTTCCTTGAACAGGCCAGCGAGCGCGTACGCGCGTTGATGTCCGCGGCAGCGCAACTGCGGGTGCCGCTGAAAGTCGATACCGGCCACGGTCATAATTGGGATCAAGCGCACTGATCAGTCGCCGATCGCCTACAACTGGGAACTACGGCTGGGCGCGCCGACACTAAGCAGCTTCGGAGCGCCGCTCCCACATTGTCGGGACCATTCATGAAAGCGATCTTCAGCACTCTGGGATTGACATTGCTGTGTTGCGGCACGGCTTTGGCCGCAGACCATGGCTTCTATATCGGCGCAGGGCTCGGACAATCCGAGAGCGGCGTACGCGCCGGCAGCTTCAATTTCAAGGACCACGACACCGGCTACAAACTGATCGCCGGCTTTCGCCCACTGGACCTGTTCGCCGCGGAACTCAACTACGTCGACCTGGGCAAACCTTCAGGCGGCGGACAGCAATCGAAAACCACCGCGGCCGATGGATTTGTGCTGGTGTTTCTGCCACTGCCAATCATTGATGTCTATGGCAAGGTCGGGCTGGTATCGTGGAAAACAGACGCCTCGGCGCCGACATTTTCCCTGAGTCGCAGCGGCAGCGATTTCGCCTGGGGCGCGGGCGTGCAATTTCACCTGGGAAGTCTCGCGGCGCGGCTCGAATTCGAAGCGCTGAATGCCAGCGAACTGGCCAGCCCCACCTTTGTGACACTGGGGGCGACTTACACTTTTCTTTGAATCAATTGGTGTAGATCGGGAACCTACTGGCGAACACACACTCAATACCTCAGTGAGTGCCCCAAGCGCTCCCCGCTTCCCTCCCTAAGCGGGCCGAACCCGGATCCACGAGAGTTGTTCCGGGTTGCTCTGCCCCGGTGGCCCATCCCCCCCGATTAATGGCCACCGGGGCCTTTTACTGGTTTCTTGAACCACTGGTGCAACTGCCGCCGCGCCTCGAGCAGACCGGTGCTGTCATGCGCCGAAAACGCCTGCACCGTGGCGCGCGACCCAAGCGTGCGGCGCGCCAGCGCCAGGGCGCTCGCCAGTTCCGAGCGCCGCAATTTGTCTACCTTGGTGAACAGCACATGCACCGCGCAGCCGGCGTCCTGGGCCCATTCAATCAGTCCTTCGTCGCCCTCGAGCACACCGCGGCGCGAATCGATCATCAGGAACAGGCCACGCAGCGACTCGCGGGTCGCGAGAGCCGTGGTCATTGGCGCCCAGGTGGCGCGTTCGGCGGCGCTCGCCTCGGCATAGCCGTAGCCGGGCAGATCAACAATGCGGCAACCCGGCGCCAGCAGAAAGAAATTCAGCAGCCGGGTGCGGCCCGGAGTCTTGCTGGTGCGCGCCAGAGCGCTCTGCCCCGTGATCGCGTTGATGGCACTGGACTTGCCGGAATTGGAGCGGCCTGCAAAGGCCACCTCGACCCCGTTGTCCAGCGGGAACTGGCGCGCGTGTGCGGCGCTCAGAATCAGGGCGGCGGCAGGATAGGTGCTCAAGATGGGTGGTGCTGCAGACTCAAAGGCGAATGGGAATATCGGTAGTGTACAATCGCGCGCACTATCGGACCTGATGAGATTAGCCCTGTGAAAAACCGCCTTGCCTTCTGTGTGCTCAGCCTGTTGGTAGTGCCCGCCACCTGGTCCCTCGCTGCCTGGTCGAAGGGCTCGGCCACCGATGGCGCGGCCAAAGCCGCTACCTGCCTCGCCTGCCACGGTCCGGGCGGCAACAGCGGCAACAGCGAATGGCCCAGCCTCGCCGGCCAGAATGCGGCCTATATCGAACGTCAGCTGCATCTGCTGCACGACGGCAAGCGCACGGGCAAGGCCGGTGACGCCTCGGCCAGCATGATGCCGGCGATGGCCCTGACGCTCTCTGATCAGGATATCCAGGACGTTGCTGCCTATTACGCCACGCAGACCCCTACCGGCCTCGAGTCCGACCCTTCCTATTGGGAAGCCGGCCAGAAGCTGTACCGGAGCGGCGATCGCGCGCGCGGCATTCCAGCCTGCGCCGCCTGCCACGGTCCGGTGGGTCGCGGCAATCCGGCTGCCGGTTACCCGGCGCTGCGCGGCCAGCAATCGATGTACGTCATCAAGCAGCTAAGCGCCTATAGCAGCAACGTGCGCTATACGAAAAATGCCAAGGGCGCGAGTGACGGTGGCGACTACGCCGCGATCATGAACACCATTGCCGCGCGGCTGACCGAAACCGATATGCGCGATCTCGCTTCCTATATTCAAGGCATGCGCTGATATGAAGAAATCCCCTGCAGTGACCCGTGCAGCAATGCTGATCGCGCTGCTGGCGCTCGGCGCCTGCTCGCGCGAGGCGAACCTACCGGCGAATAACCCGTCCGGCGATGCCACGGCCAGTGCGCCAGCGCCGGCTGCGCCGGCGCCAGCGGCCACCGCGCCAGCTGCAGGCGCGAGTACGCCGACCGCTGCGCCAGCCGCGGCCGGCCCGGATGCCAGCGT
>JBAVRE010000029.1:0-3886 GCA_049694695.1 Steroidobacteraceae bacterium
GCCTCGTGCTGCGCGAGCACCTCGCCTTCACGGTTGATGAGTGCCAGTGCCGTCTTGGTGCCACCGCCATCCACGCCCAGATACATGGTGTTCGCCACGCCTACCAGGGATGAATGGTGACGCCGCGCACCACCCGACTGACCGTGCCGGAAGCGCTGGGTTGATCAGGCCGATTGCCCAACCGCAAGGCACGATGGAAAGCATAAAGCTGCGCGCAGACCACGTATGGAAAGGCGAGCTCACTGTCTGGCGCTGCATCGAGTCCCTCCAGAAGCAGCACGCGTCCGCGCGCAACGGCCTCGTCGCTGCGTCCGCTGATGGCCAGCACCGCGCCCGCCCGCCCGTCATCACGCAGCTCGCGCAGCAGATCGAGATCATAGCGACGTGTATAGGGGTCGTTGGACACGAACATGACCAGCAGGGTGTCGCCGTTCACTATGGTCTTCGGTCCGTGCCTGAAGCCAAGCGCTGACTCAAAACCTGCCACCACCTGACCATCGGTCAATTCCAGCAGCTTGAGCGCCGCCTCACGGGCGATCGCCTTCAGCGCATTGCTGCCCAGATACACGACACGCGAATAATCCGCGCTCGCGAGCGCGCGCAGAGTTTCATGGTGGCGCGACAGAACCTGACGTGCGCCAGCGCCCAGATGCGCCACTGTTCCCGCCTGCGTTGCCGCGTCGCCAACTCCAAAGGCCAGCAGACCGGCGAGCATCATTGAGGTGAAACTCGAGGTCATGGCGAAACCCTGATCATGCGTCTCGCCAGGCATCAGCAGGGCCAGGCTGCGCGGCGCACCCTGGCAGCGCTGATAGAGCGCGCCCTGTTCGTTGCAGGTGATGATCAGCTGGTGACACTCGCTCAGCAGTTTGCCGGCCAGTTCCACCACCGCAATGCTTTCCGGACTTCCTCCGGACCGGCCAAACGACACCAGCAACGTAGGCACATCAGGTAGCAGGTATTCGCGCGGTCCGGACAACAGATCGGTGCTCGCCAGCGCCAGCACCTGTCGGCCGAGCAGCCTGGTCAGGGTCGGCGCCAGGCACTCGCCAATGAATGCTGAACTGCCGGCGCCGGTCAGGATGATGCGCAGCTCCGGCCGCGCCAGCAGTGGCGCCAGGAACGCGCTGACCGACGCGCGCCGCGCGCGCAGCAGCGCCAGGGTGCGCTCCCATGAATCCGGCTGCTGCTCGATTTCACGCGCCGTATGCAGGGCGCCGGCGCGCGCGAGCTCGGCGTCGTCAAGTTGCAGGTGCATCACGACCTCGCTCATCCTGGCCACCACAGGCACGCGCATACTGCCGCAAGACCAGTTCCACGTGATGCATCGCCAGCTCGCGGGCGTTGAGCTTCAGGCGCCCTTCACGCACCGCCCAATACTCGAGTGGCAGGTACTGACTCAGCAGCGCCAGCGGCGGCGGACTGGCGGCCAGATTGGCAAACAGTTGCTCCAGCGCCGCGACCACGCTGGGTTGCGGCCAGTAGTAGCGGATGCGATCACTAAGACTGTATTGGCAGTCGAGGCTCAATTGCAGGCCGCTGCTGGTGTAGTACTTCTTCCAGTAGACCGGATCCGCTGCCATGACGGCCAGCAGCGCTTCACGCAGCTTTGAGGCGCGCCCGGGGCCCAGCATCTCTCGCTCGATCTGATCGAGTGCAAACAGCGCCTCGCGCAGCGCAAAGGTCAGCGCCGGGCCTACCTTGAGTATGGCGAAATGAGCGCGCACCAGCGCCCGCAGATTGTCCGGCGTCTGGTAATCCGTGGAATGTGCTTCGTAGACCATGTGCGCTTGTGTTTCGACCACTGCGCCCAGCGCAGCACTGCGTTCGCGACGGAAATCAATGACCCGATAGTGGTCAAATTCCACCCCGGGCTGCACCACCAGCCCGATTACCCGCGGCCACGCATGCTCGAGCCTGGCCGCCTTGAAGGCTTGCCAGTGCGCTTCGATCGTCGTGGTCGCTGCGGCCGATTCAGTGGATGTGAGTTCGCCCAGCGCTTCATGCGCACCGCCTGGCACCGGCACCTCGGTGCCGACGACATACACGGGCGCCTCACCGCCCACCTCGCGCCAGGCCTGCTCGGCAACGGCACACAGTCGTGCGGCGCGTGCCGCCACCGTGGCATCGCTCAACGGCAGCGGATCGCCCGCGCAGGACATCGAGCAATCCAGGTGAATCTTGCGGAACCCGGCCGTCACGTAATCGGCGATCAGGCGCTCTGAACGCAGCATCGCCATCTCGGCATCCAGGTGCTGCCAGCAATTGGGCCCCAGATGGTCGCCGCCCAATATCAGTCGCTCGGCAGACAAGCCAATCGCGCTCGCCATGCCCTGCACCAGCTGCGCAAAATCAGCGGGACGCATGCCGGTATAGCCGCCATCCTGATTGACCTGATTAGAGGTGGCCTCGATCAGGGCGACGCCGCCGGTGCGCTGGGCGTAACGCAGTGCCGCTTCGACTACCAGCGGCTGCGCCGAGCAGACCGAATACACGCCGACTGCCGCGCCGGCCTTGTGGCGCGCCACAATCTCAAGCAAAGCCTTCATGTCGCGATCTGCACCTGTACTCCGGCATTGCTCAGGGCTTCACGTGCCTCGTCCGGAATACCGGCATCGGTGATCACGCGGGTAATATTCTGTGGCTCCAGAATCTTGTGCAGGCAGAGTCGACCAAACTTCGATGAGTCGGCGACCACAATGATCTCGCTGGCCGCCTGGCACATCAGCCGATTGAGCAGCGCTTCCGGTTCAAAGTGGGTGGTGATGCCCTTTTCAATGTGGAAGCCATCGGCCGCCAGGAACAGCTTGTCGACGTGCATGTCCTGCAAGGCCCGTTCGGTCTGCGTCCCATAGAATGACATGTTCTTGCGGCGCAGCGTACCGCCGAGAAACACCAGCTGCACGGCCTCACGATTGGCCAGCTCATTCATCACGCCCACATCGTTGGTGACCACCACCAGCGGCTCACCGGCGCGTATATGGCGCGCGACCTGCAGGGTCGTCGTGCCGGAATCAATCAGCACGGAGTCGCCGGGTGCAATCAACGCGGCGGCGGCGCGGCCGATGCGCGCCTTCTCGGCGGCGTACAGCGCTCGCTTGGTCTCCAGGGCATTCTCGGTGGGGGACTGCACGCCGATCTTGAGCAGCGCACCGCCGGAGGAGCGCGTGCAGACACCGCGCGCGTCCAGAAAATTGAGATCCTTGCGCAGGGTCTGCGTCGAGACTCCAAACTGTTCCGCCAGGGCAGGAATCTGCACACTGCCCTGCTCACGCAGCTGCGCGACGATGCGCTCGCGGCGGGCACTGGTATCGCGGCGGACGATGGCGCGGCGCATGGGATCAGCCTGCCTCGGCGCCGGCACGAGCCACGGCGCTCTGCCGTGGATCCGGCTCCGGCTCGATCGCCAGTAAGACCGCTGCCAACAGCGCCAGAATAATCCCTGCCACTTTGCTCGCGGTTGGCACCGTGCCCAGCAGCACGATCGCCAGCACTGCGGTAATCAGCGGTGCGCCGGCGTTGGTGAGTGGCGAGACCACGATCGCCTTGCCATATCGAAACGCATACACCAGCGTCAGCGCACCGATGGCATTGAGTATCTGAATGGCCGCCGCGAGCCACGGTCCCCTCAGGCCCCAGTTGATCGGCCCCGACAGATCCGTCATGGCCACTGCAACCGGCATCAACAGCAGACCGCTGACGGTCATATAGAAAAATATGCTCTCGGCGCTCATGGTCGCATTGGCCAGTTTCATGAAGAAGCCCTGCACGCCCCAGGCAATGAGCACACCGAGCGCGAGCACAAACCACAGTTGCCCGAGATTGCTGACGCCCGCCGCGCCCGTGTAGTCGAACAGCGGCAGCGAGCACAGCGCCAGCATGATCC
>JBAVRE010000030.1:0-20162 GCA_049694695.1 Steroidobacteraceae bacterium
GAATGCCGCGTTACGGTCCTGGTAGAACTCCCAGGTCTTTGACCAGTTGCCCCAGTCCCAGGCGATAATCGACAGCTGCGCCTGTTCACTGCGGATTGCGTTGACAACGCGATCCATGTCGGTAAGCTCGGCCTGGCGTTCGATCGCGGCGAAGCTGGGCATCAGCACGCGCTCGTGGATCAGGAACTGCGCCGCGACCAGCGTCGCAAATGCAGCCACCAGCAACGAGGTGACCTTCAGCCTGATGTTCCAGAAAGTTGCCATGCCCAGCCATTATCGGCTGCCGGTACGGGAATAATGGTGACCTGGTCCGACGGATATCGGTACTGTGAGCGAAATCACAGTGTGCCCTGCCGCTCTGGCTGCTAGCGGCTGCTGCGGCACCATGAAACGCCGAGTATCAGTCGTTTTCCTGCACGTGCGCCTCGAGAAACCACAGCGCCTTATCGAGGCCACGCGACACACCGGTAAGAATATCGGCACTGTCTTTGTCACCAGCCCGGTCGGCCGCGTCGATTGCGGCACGGGTAGCATTGGCCACAGAGGCGTAGCGCTCGATGAGCGCGGCGAGATGCTCCCGGGCGCTGGTGATGCCGGTGGGATACGGCGCCAGGGCCGAGGCCTTGGCCACAACCTGCGTGGTGCCCAGCGCCATGCCACCCAGTTGCACCACCCGCTCCGCCATGGTGTCGACATGTCCGTCAATCTCGGTGCGCAAGCCATCGAACATTTCATGCAGGGCTATGAATTGCGGGCCCTTGACGTTCCAGTGCGCCTGCTTAGTCAGCAGTGCCAGGTCGATGGCGTCGGCGAGCCGCGCGTTCAGGAGCCTGATGGCGACCGCTTTGGCCGCCGGCTTGAGGCTGTTGCGGGTTCGGTAGGTTGTCATCGCAGTTCCTGCCTGTGGTTGATTGTCGCCACAATGCCCTTGAATTACTTATCTATCAAATGAATAATATCGAAATACTTAATCGGAAATATCGATGACTAATCTGCCCAGCCTGCAGCAGCTGCGCTTCCTCGCGGCGCTCGCCGAGCACCAGCACTTCAGCCGCGCCGCCAGCGCCTGCCACGTCACGCAATCAACCCTGAGCGCCGGACTGCAGGAGCTCGAGCAGCGGCTCGGCGTGAGCCTGGTGGAGCGCAGCCATCGCCGTGTGTTGCTGACTCCCTTGGGCGCCGAGATCGTCGTGCGCGCGCGCCGCCTGCTGCGCGATGCCGAGGATCTGGCTGAACTGGCCCGTGCGGCACGCGAGCCGCTTGCCGGGCCGCTGCGGCTGGGAGTAATCCCGACGATCGGCGCCTACCTCATACCGGCGGTGATGCGTGGACTCGCCGCGGCCTTTCCCAGGCTCAAGCTCTATCTGCGCGAGGAGCAATCCGACCCGCTCATCGAGAAGCTCGACAGTGGCCAGCTGGATCTGCTGCTCATCGCCCTGCCATACGAGACCGGCGAGCTGGAGACCATGGCCCTGGGCGAAGATCGCATTCTGGCGGCCATGCCCGCCGGGCATAGGCTGGCCAGATGCAGGCAGATCGAGCGTGCGGAGCTCATACGCGAGCCCTTGCTGCTGATGGAGGACGGGCATTGCCTGAGGAGCCACGCGCTCAGGGCCTGTCGGCTTGGCAAGGCAGGCGACAATGAAGAATTCCAGGGCACCAGCCTGCGCACGCTGCTGCAGATGACGGCCGGCGGCCTCGGCGTGACACTGTTGCCCGAGATGGCGGTGGCGAGCGAGATCACTCCCGGATTGGGCCTGGTGGCGCGGCGGCTGGTCGGCGACCCCTCGCGCAGCATCGCCCTGGCCTGGCGCCGTGGCTGCGCCCGCAAGCAGGAGTTCCGCAGTTTCGGGCGTTATCTCAAGAGCGTGCTCGACGGCGCCAATGGCCCGCTATAATCAGCTCATGCGTACGACACTGACCACCCTGCTTGCCAGCAAACAGATACTGTTGGCCGATGGCGCGACCGGCACCAACTATTTTGAGTCCGGCCTGGCCGCGGGCGAACCGCCCGAATTCTGGAACGTCGATAAACCCGAGGAAGTTGTCGGGCTGCACCAGCGCTTCATCGCCGCCGGTTCCGACATCATTCTCACCAACACCTTCGGCTGCAATCGGCAACGCCTGAAGCTGCACAAAGCTGAAGAGCGCAGTTACGAACTGGCGAAGCGTGCCGCAGAACTGGCGCGCCAGGCTGCCGATGGTGCCACGCATCCCGTCGTGGTGGCGGGCTCGGTCGGCCCGACCGGTGAGTTGTTCGTGCCGATGGGCGAACTCACGCATGAAATCGCCGTGGCCTCGTTCACCGAACAAATGCGTGGCCTGCGTGATGGCGGCGCCGACGTGGCCTGGATAGAAACCATGTCTTCGGCCGAAGAAGTGAACGCCGCGGCCGCAGCCGCCATCAGCGTCGGCCTGCCCTATGTAGTCACCTGCTCCTTCGACACTGCCGGTCGCACCATGATGGGCCTGATGCCGGGTGCGCTCGGCGAAGTCGTGGCCGCACAGCCCGTGGCGCCAGTGGCCATCGGCCCCAACTGCGGTGTCGGCGCGGCCGATGTGCTGGTATCGCTGCTGGCGATGCAGGGCACGGCGCACACCCTGGTCTGCAAAGGCAACTGTGGCATACCGCGCTTCGTGGGCAGTGCCTGCGTGTACTCCGGAACGCCCGAACTGATGGCCCGCTATGCCAAACTGGCGATCGACGCGGGTGCGCGTATTGTCGGTGGTTGCTGCGGCACGACCCCTGCACATATCGCCGCCATGCGCGCTGCGATCGACAGCCATGTAGTTGGCGAATGGCCGACGATCGATAGCATAGTCCAGGAAATCGGTCCGCTTACCAACGCCGTGCCCTCGGCGAACACGGCGCGGCCAGCGCGTCGCTCGCGGCGTTGACCGGCAGCTCTCAAGTCGCTCGACGGAAGATTACCCGTGCAGCGCAATGCGAAGATCCCGGCGATCCTGTTACTGCTCCTCGGCGCAGGCCTTGCCACGCCAACCCCAGGTGCCAGCGCAGCTGCCGCCCCCGCCAGAGCGGCCTGGACAGTTCTGGTCTATCTCGCGGCCGACAACGATCTCGAGCGGCCGATGATGAAAAACCTGGAAGAAATGCTCAGGATCGGCAATGCCGACAGGATCAACGTCATCGTCCTGGCGGCTCGCAACTCTGAGGGCGAAGGCAAGTACACAAACGCCGGTGTCGCCAACCTGGCGAACTGGACCGGTGGCAAGCTGCTGCGCGTACAACCCGGCAGGTTGCAGGAACTGGCCGACTGGCCCGCCATCGACACCGGTGACGAGAACGTGCTGCGAAGTTTCCTGGCCACTGCGACCCGCGATTTTCCAGCCGAACGCTACGCCCTGATCTTCGGCGATCACGGCATGGCGTGGGCAGGCGCTGCGGTCGCTGAATTGATGGGTGATGGCAACAGTCTCGCGGTTGACGAGATTGCCAGCGCGATGAAGGCGGTTTTGCCCACTACCGGCCGCTTCGAGCTGATCGGCTTCGATGCCTGCGTAATGAGCAACCTCGAGGTGGCGCGCATGCTGGCCCCGTACGCCCACTATCTGGTCGCCTCGGAGGAGATAGAACCCAGCGACGGCTGGGACTACGCCTCCTGGCTTACCAGACTGACGCAGTCGCCGACTATGGACGGCGCACAGCTGGGTCGCATCATCGCCGACACCTACCACGACTTCTACGCGAATTCGACCGCGACTGAACGCGTCAAGAAGGCCAAGGCGCTGACCATGACGGTCATCGATCTGGAGCAGATCCAGGCGGTCGACAGCACCGTCGCCTCGCTCGCGGCCGGCGTCGATGCGCTGCTCACGCGTGGCGGGCACAGCGCCTGGTTGCACCTGGCTCAGGCGCGCCACGTGACTGAAGAATACGCCCGCAACGCCGCGCCCGCCGGCGAAAGAAAGCCAGGATCAGAAGTCTACGATCTGGTGCACGCCGCGGAGAACATCAAAGTGCATGCGCACGACCAGGCGAGCAGCGCCGCAGCCGACGCGGTAATCGCCGCCGCCCGCCGGGCGATCGTCTACAACATCCGTGGCGAGTTGCGTCCGCACGCCAATGGCCTGTCGATCTTCTTTCCGCCGAACCAGACCGACTTCGCCATGCGCGGCAAGACTTCCTACAAGGAAACCAGTTTCGCCGCTGGCAATTCGTGGTATCCGTTTCTCAAGCATTACCAGGCGGTGCCGGCCAGCGCAACTGAGCGCAACCGGCCGAAGCCGGCAATTGATCCGGTGACGGCCAGCGGCCGAATGCAAAGCGATGATCGCAAGGGAACCATTAGCTCAAGGGTGCATGCCGATAGCATCGATGAGGCCAGGTTTGTGGTTTCGATTGTCGAAGACCAGCAACGCGTCGTCATCGGCTCGATACCGATTGATCTGGACGTAGCCGGCGAACTCAAGGAAGACTGGGACGACAAGTGGTTCACGATCAGCGACAACAACGGTGACTTCATTGCTCCGATCACGGAATTCGAGGAATTAACCGATCTGGGGGACGAGGAAGTGTACTGGGCCGGCGTGCCGGCGCGGCTGCGCATGGCAGAAACCAGGGAATGGCTGGACGTGACACTTTATTTCCAGCTCGATGTGAACGATGAAGATGACAGCCTCAGCGGCTATTTCGTCTATGCGGTCGAGTACACGCAGAACGGACCGGTCGAGATCGACCTCGATGCAGGCGACGACCTGCGGCCGCTATACGAAGTAATCGACGCCGATGGCATTTCGCACCGCAGTGTGTCGGACGATCCCGATGACCTGATACATATCGATGACGATGTCGATGAACTCACGGTGGGACGCAAGCAGTTGCCGCCTGGCCACTACCAGGTGGGTTTCGTGGTCAGCGACCTGGCGGGGCGGCAGAGCGAGCAGTTGACGGAGGTAGTGGTCGAAGCCGCAGCGCCCGAGCCCGTTACCAATGCCGACTCCAGGGAGCCTGAATGAGCGCGCCGCTCGCCACAGCGCTGGGCGCGCTGCTCTTCGTCCTGGCTACGGGCGGCGCGCCAGCGGCTGAGGCCGGCCAAGCGCTAACCCCACAGCTGCAGTTGCGGTTGCTGCCATCGCCGGGGCAGGTGCTGACGATCAAACCGGCGGCAGCGAAAAAAAAATCCAGACCCACCGGCAAGACCAGCACGGAGCAGGATGATGGGCGCATCTTCGGCGGCTCGCCGGTCTCGAAGGGTTTTGGCCACTGGCAGGCGGAGATCTTCCGCGACTTCAGCGCGAAGGATTGGAATTACTTTGTGTCCACTGGGCAGGTGAGCGCACCCAAATGGCAGGTGGAGCACTTCTGCGGCGGTGCGCTGATCGCCAACGATTGGGTGTTGACCGCAGCGCACTGCGTGATGGTTGCCGACCCCACCAGGCATGCCAGCATGATGCTGAGCGGCTTCACCGACCGGCCCAACGCCCCGGGCAAGCGCGCCGCGATCCGGGTGTCAAAGGCTAATCACATCAGCCTGGCGCGCTGTATCGAGGCAAAGCTGGTCGACCCGGATTTTCGGGTACGCCTGGGGACCGATAACATAGCGCTCGGCGACGGCATCGCTTTCAGGATCGACTGCGCGGTCCCGCACGAAAAATTTGACCCGACCGACTTCTATCACAACGACATTGCGCTGTTGCATATTGCCACCGATGGCGCGTCGCCAACGCGTGGCGCAAAGATCAAGCTCATTACGCCGCACACCGGCCTGACGCCGGACCGGGGCACGTCCGTAACCGTCACCGGTTGGGGTAAGAGCCAACCCGTTGAGGGCAAGGCGCCGACCGCCGTGCTGATGCAGACCGATCTGCAAATCAACGACGCCGGGTATTGCGCCAGGAAACTTAAGGTCAGGCCAGATCAGGTGGACAACGACGTGCTGTGCGCCGCAGCGGCCGCGCAGAAGACTTGTCTGGGCGACAGCGGCGGCCCGGTGGTATTGACCGAGGGGCGCCCCTATTACCTGGTGGGCGTCGTCAGCTGGGGCGCGAAGGACTGCAAAGGCGATGCCGCGCCGGGCGTCTACACGCGTGTCGGCGCTTTCGCTGCCTGGATAAACGACGTCCTACAGGCCGAGCGCGACTAGCGCGCCAGCCGGCTCAGGGCTTTTTGAGCACGTTACCGTCGCCTTGCGCGGCGTTCGGCGTGCTCTCAACGGCTGCCGGAGTCTCGGCCGGCGCGGGTGCCGCTTCAGGAGCGGCAGCAGCGGGCGGAGCCTCGACAGGTGGCGCTGGGGCTGGCTGCTGACTGCAGGCCATGAGCCCGAGCACGCTGCCCGCGACAATCGTTGCGGTCACGAGGTTCTTATACATGTGATTTATCCCCTTTTATGTGAACCCACGTTGCCAGCCTACTCGAACCCGAGTTGCCGGCGCAACGCATCGAATGCCGGCAGTGCGCGCAGTGGGTCAAGCAGCGGGTCCGTGTGCATGAAGATAAGGCCGGAATCGCCCAGTTCCCGGGCGCGCGTGAGCAGTCTCACTGCCGCGTCACGCTCGCCCCATTGCGCCGCCACCTGCGCCTGCTGGTAGAGCGCACTGTCGCCGAGATCGGCGCGCAGCTTGTCCAGTGCCCGCTGCGCCGCGACCCGGTTGCCGAGTTTCTGTTCGGCAATCGCCAACCCCGTTTCGCGTACCAGTTCGTGCGCCTCGCGCCCAAAGGCTTCGCGCGCCTCGCGCGTGCGGCCGAGCATCAGGAGCGCACGGCCGATCGCCGCCTGCGCGCCTCGGAGTTTCGGGTTCAAGGCCAGAGCTCGTCGCAGTGCGGCGAGGGATTCGGCGTAGCGGTGAGTATCGTACAAGACCGCGCCCATGGCTCGATGCATCAGCGGGTTCAGCGGGTCCAGCTGGAGTGCGCGCGTCATGGCGACACGCGCCTCGCGCGCGCGCCCGGTCAGGCCGCAATAGAGAGCGTAGCGCCCGACGACGGTGCCATCGCCAGCTCCGAGCTGGTAGGAAAGCGCATACGGCTCGCGCGCACCTTTGACATCGAGCCGCCCCTGGAAGAGTGCAAACGCCAGCGTCGACTGGGCATCGGCGAGATCCGGCGCCAGCACCGTCGCGATGCGCGCCTCGCGGATTGCCTCACTGTAGGTCGCAGCGGTGTGCGCTGCGTCTTCGTGCTGGTTGGCGATCACGACCAATGAGCGCGAACGTGCGGCATGCGCCGCGGCGAAGCGCGGATCGGCGGCGATAGCAGCCTCGAATTCCGCCAGCGCACGGCGATCGGACGTTTCGCCCTCGGATAACTGGTAATCAGCCCGGCCGCGCAGGTAGGCATCGAAGGCGGCGACATTGGTGGTGCCGCCCGGTAGCGCCGTGGCCGTCAGCGGCGCGATCGCCACGCCACCGGCGCGCCGCATCTGCTCAGTCATGGCTGAGAGCACCAGCCCGGCGATTTCCGTCTGGACCGCAAAGATGTCGTCAATGGCGCGATCAAAGGTCTGCGCCCACAAGCTGAAACCCGAGCGCCCGTCGATCAGTTCGGAGGCGATGCGGAAAGTCTTGCCGGAGCGGCGTACGTTGCCATCGAGCAGATAGGCGACGCCCAGCGCCGCCGCTATCGAGGTTGCGCCGGTCCTGGTGTTGCGAAAGGCTTCAGAGGAAATCTGCGCCATCACTCGCAAGCGCGGATTGTGCGCGAGCGCAGCGCGCACTTCCGCAGACAGCCCGTCGGAGAAGTAGTCCTCAGCGTGATCGCCACTGAGGTTGGCGAAGGGCAGTACCACGACACTGTTCGCATCGATGGCGGCCGCACCGCCGTGCAGGCGTCGCCAACCGTACCAGCCGCCCGCGCCCAGCGCCGCCACGGCGAGGCTCCCGCCGGACAGCAAAACGCCGCGGCGCGTTATGTGCCGAACCCATGCGCCCGCCGGCGCCGCGGGCAGCGCAGCCGGAGGCTCCTGGTTCTGCGCCGCGTGTACCGCGTGCACCAGCGCGTGGATCTCACTTGCGTCGCCCTTACCGTGCCAGTTCGCAAGACTGATGAACAGGTACTGCCGAAAACCAATTGGCGCCTCGGAACCATCCAGTGACACCGGCACCAGGCAACCGCGATCACGCCCGCGCGTTGCCTCATCGCGCACCCAATGCGAGCTGACCGAGGATCGCGACCAGAGCACGATGACCGCGCCGGCCGCCTCGAGCGCCTGCTCGGTCGTGCTGGCGAACTCCGTGCCGGCGACGATCAGCCCATCCCACCAGACCTGCAGGCCGGATTGCGACAGCGCGCGTATGAGTTCCGTGGCGCGCGCCCGATCCTCGTGCGCATAGCTGACGAATACGTTCACAGGTTCTGTCACGTCGGGGCGATCCTCCGCGCCATGAACGCCGTTCTGTACGCCGATGATGTCACTGGGCCCGGTAGGATTCGAACCTACAACCAAGGGATTATGAGTCCCCTGCACTAACCGTTGTGCTACAGGCCCGCAGGGATTTGCGGGCGCGATTCTAGCAGGCTGCCGGCCAGGAAAGCATCGCAACTGCCGCGCGCCGGGTCGCCAGCGGGAATCTTCACGCAGATCTGCTGCAGGCGCGCGCGCAGGCTGGCGAGCACATCCTGGTGGGCAGTTCTGGTCGCCTGGTTCCAGTCACGCAACGAGGCGTCCAGCCGCTCGAGGCGCATGCGGGCTCGGCGGTAGATCCGGTCGGGGCCGTCGAGCTCGCCGAGCACTTCACTGCCCACGCGGCGGATGCGTTCGGCATCATCGGGCTGCAGGCGCAGCAGGCTGCTGAGGTAGCGTACGCCCCACTGAAAGCGGGTCGCAGCGCCGCGCGATTCGGCGTAGCTCTCGGCGTACCATCTGAGCGCTTCGTTGCCTTTCCCCAGGCTTTCGGCGAGCTCACCGAGGTCGGCTTTGTAGTAATAGGGCGTCGCGGTCTTGCCCAACTCGCCCTGGACCACGCGGTAGGCCACGTCGTTCTGACCCAGCACCTCGTAGATGGGCAGCGCGGCGTTGATGATTCCGGAGCGCAGATACGGAATCTGCACTTCGGCCAACGCCGAGTCGACACGCGCCCGTGCGGCGCGGGCCGCGCCGGCTGGCACGGCGCCCTTGATGATCCTGATGGCCGTGATTTTCGAGCCGATCGCACCGAGCTGATCAGCTTCGGGGTAATCGGGATCGACGGCGGCGGCATCCATGACCTGCGCGTACCGCTTCAGCCACGCCTCGGGGTCGGCACCAGCTTTGACCGCGCGGAAAAAATTGTCATCCAGGTATTGCAGAGCGTCAGCGATTGCCACTGCCTGGCGCTCGTTGGCAAGTATGGAGGCCACGGCGGCGATGTGCGCATTCAGCTCCGGGCCTGGAGCTTTGCCGAGCTTGAGATCCTGCGCTGCGGCCTGACCGGCATACTTCGCGGCGACCACCCGCAGGCGCGCACGCTCGAGACCTGCCGACCCCGGGCAGCGCAGCGCCGCCGCCGACAACTGCTGCGCGCGCGTGGCGAGCTCGGCATCGCTCACTTCCTCAAGTATCCAGCCGTTATAGGCCAGGCGGCGACACTGGCCAGCGTCGAGCGCCTGACCCGCGAGCGCAGCGCTTAGCAAAGCACCGGTCGGCTGCAGGTCGGCGAGTGCGCCATCGAGGACACTCGCGTAGCGACCCAGATCCATGCTACCGGCGATACGCATGAGTTCACGGCGATCGGCATCCAGCACCACCAACGTGGGGTAGCCGGTGACCCTGAACTGCTCGCCCCATTTCTGGGCGCCGGCGTTGTCGCCGTCCAGATAGACCGTCACGAACTGACGACTCCGGGCGATGAAATCCGGCCGCGAAAATACCGTGGATTTCAGCTGCTGGCACGGCGGGCACCAGTCTGCGCCCCAGTACAGCAGGATGGGCTTGTGGCTGCTCCTGGCAGCAGCGAAAGCCGCGGGCAGGTCGCCGGGCAACCAGGCAATACCGCGGGAACTGGCGTGCTGCCCGCTGGCGGGCGCGGCCTGCAACGAGGCGGCGGCGAGCAGCAGCAGCGGCAACCACAGGAGTCTGGCTTTCATGTGCTTACGATAGCCTCAAGTGAGGTGCTTGCCAAACGGTCGCGAGCCGTTAGCATGTGCACCCCAATTCCGTCGGAGCGCCCCATGAAACTCTATTACTCCCCCGGCGCCTGCTCGATGGCCGCGCACATCGTGCTGGCCGAGAGCGGCCTGCCCTATTCGATCACCCGCGTAAACCTCAAAGACCATACCACCGAGAGCGGTGAGGACTACTACAAGATCAACCCGAAAGGCTATGTGCCCTGCGTGCATCTGGATAACGGCGCCATGATCGGCGAGAACACCGCCCTGCTCGGCTACCTCGGCGAACTCAAACCGGAAGCCAGGCTGATGCCTGCGGCCGGCACGCTGGAAAATTACCGGGTGCGCGAGTGGCTGGGTTTTGTCAGCAGCGAAATGCACAAGAACTGCAGCCCGTTCTTTCGCCCGGGCACGCCGGAGGCCACGCTGCAGACGCAACGCGAGCTGCTGAACAAGCGCCTGGCCTATCTTGAGACTGAGTTGGCCGGCAAGTCGTTCCTGACCGGCGCGGCATTCACCTCGGCAGACGCCTATCTGTTTGTGGTGCTCAACTGGTTCGGAAAGGTGGGCATCGATCTGGCCGTCTATCCGAACGTCAAAGCCTTCCACGCACGAGTCGCCGCACGGCCGGCGGTGCAAAGGGTCATGCAGACAGAAGGGTTGCTCAAAGCGGCCTGAGTTCGTGGCGCGGCAGGCGGCGTCGCAAATCTACTTGCGGCGTCGCGCGCCGCGCGATGGTGCAGCCGCGAGCGGATCCTCCGGCCAGTGATGCCGCGGATAGCGGCCGCGCATTTCCTTGCGCACTTCGCGGTAGCTCGATTGCCAGAAACCGGCCAGATCGCGGGTGATCTGTACCGGGCGCTGCGCCGGTGACAATAATTTGAAGGTCACCGGCACGGCACCGCCGCCGATGCGCGGCGTGGCGGCCAGGCCGAATACTTCCTGCAGGCGCACTTCGATACAGGGCGCATTGTCATCAGCATAGTCGATGCGGATGCGCGAACCCGAGGGCACCGCCACTTCACGCGGCGCCAGTTCATCGAGCGCGCGGCGCTGCACCGCGCCCAGGCGTGCCAGCAGCGCATCCCGGAGGTTCAGGCGCGCGAGCTGCTCGCGGCGCGTGATGCCAGTGAGCCACTGCGGCAACCATTGTTCCAGATCAGCCGTCAGGGCCGTGGTGTCGCTGGCAGGCCAGGGCGCCAGCCTGGCGTGTCCCTTTGACTCCACCAGCGCGCGCACGAACTCCAGCCGCGCCTGCAGGTTGCGGCTGTCGGCGTCCCAGGGCAGTGCCTCGAGGCCCAGTTGCCGGACGCCGCTGAGCATGGCCGCCGCGGCCAGATCAGCGGGAATCTGCGGCAATGGATGGTCTTCAAGCACCAGTGCGTCGAAGCGGCGCAGGCGACGCGAGAGCACGGCGGCGCTGCGCGCGTCCCAGCTGACCTGCTGGTCGCTGACGATCTGGTCGGCGAACTGCGCTTCAATCTCCGCGCGGCTGATAGGCGCGGCCAGGTCGATGCGCGCCTCGCGCTCGCGATCATCCAGCTCTATGGCGACCAGAAATTCCTGGGTCGCGAGTGCGGCGCTGCCGCTGAAAGCGGCGCCGCGCCCGTTGCTCAGCAGGTAGCGGCCAGCGGCTTCGCCGCGCCGCTGCGCGATGCGGTCGGGAAAGGCCAGGGCCAACAGTGCTCCGGGGCTGGCCTCGCTGGAACCGGCGTCGCTCAGCCGCTGCAGCTGAGCGGCCGTGCGGCGCACGCGCTCGAGCACGCCACGATCAATGCCGTCGCCCGCGCGTTCGCGATGCAGCAGTTCCAGGCGCGTACGAATATCGGCATCGCGTGGGCCGCCTGCGCCGCGCAGCAGATCGCGCTCCGAGAGCAGTGCGGCGAGTTCGGCGGCCAGCGAGACGCGCTGCGTCGCGCTCTGGTTGGTGGCAGGCGACATGCCGTGGGCGCCGCGCGCTGCTGCCGAGGCCAGCAGCATGTGCGCCAGTCGCGGGTGCAGCGGCAGCGAAGCCATTGCGCGACCCATGGGAGTGATCGCGCCCTGTGCGTTGAGTGCGCCCAGGCGCAGCAGCAGGTCACGCGCCTGCTGCAGCTGTGGCGCGCCAGGCGCATCCAGCCAGCTCAGGCCCGCCGCCTCAGCGACTCCCCACTGCGCGAGCTCCAGGGCCAGAGGGGCGAGATCGGCTTCAAGAATTTCCGGCGGCGTGTGGGCCGCGAGACTGGCATGCGCACCCTCGCTCCACAGCCGGTAACAGACGCCAGGCGCAGTGCGTCCGGCGCGGCCGGCGCGCTGCTCGGCCGAGGCGCGCGAAATGCGCGCGAGTTCCAGGCGACTCATGCCGGTGGCGGGGTCGAAACGTGAGCGGCGCGCCAGACCGGCGTCAATGACTACCGTGACGCCGGGAATGGTCACGCTGGTTTCGGCAATATTGGTGGCCAGCACAATGCGGCGCAGTCCGGCTTCATGACCGGCGAGCACGGCGTCCTGATCCTGCGTGCCCAGCTCGCCGTACAGCGGCAGAACTCTCAGCGCTGCTGAGCCGAGGTCGTTCAGCAATCCCTGCACGCGACGGATCTCGCCGGCGCCCGGCAGAAACACCAGCAGATCGCCCCGCGTCTCGCCCAGCGCACGGCGGACAACTTGCGCGGTGAGGCGCTCGGGCGATTCGCTGGCGCTGGGCAACGCCGGCAAGCCGCGTCCGGCGTAGTGCACCTCGACCGGAAAATGCCGGCCTGGAACGTTGACGACTGGTGCAGCGTCGAGCAGCGCCGCAACGCGTGCGCCATCGAGCGTGGCCGACATCGCCAGGATGCGAAAATCCGCCTCGAGCTGGCGGCGCGCATCGATACACAATGCCAGGCCGATATCGGCCTGCAGGCTGCGCTCGTGAAATTCATCGAAGATCACGCAGCCTACGCCCGGCAACTCCGGATCGCCCTGCAGCATGCGCGTCAGCACACCCTCGGTGATGACTTCAATGCGTGTGCGAGGCGAAACACGCGTGTCCATGCGCATGCGATAACCGACCGTGTCGCCCACCTGCTCGGCCAGCAGCCAGGCCATGCGTTTCGCCACGGCGCGCGCGGCGACGCGCCGCGGCTCCAGCAGCAGTATCTTTCGTTGCCGCAGCCATGGCTCGTCGAGCAGCGCCAGCGGCACCAGCGTGCTCTTGCCGGCGCCGGGTGGCGCCTGCAACACCGCGTCGCGATGCCCGGCCAGCGCAGCGCGCAGGGCCTGCGCCAGGGCATGATCAGCGAAAGCGGCAGCGCTCACTGCGTTGCATTCGTTCCGGGCGCGCTGATGCCACTGCCCTGCAATACCGCGTCGGCGAGTTGCGCATAGGCGCCGCTGAAGTGATGGCCGGTACCAATCTGGAGCGCCCGCAGGTTGGGACCCGCCAGCGCGGCGCAGGGATCGTGCTGCTCACCCCCGCCATAAAGACACAGCGCTCTGAGGCCCGTCATCTTTTCGATCTCCGGGCGAACCGGCAGCTCGCCGCTACTGGAACCTGGCAGCCAGCCAGCGACTTTGATTTCAAAACTGGTGTAATCATCGAGCCCCAGCAGACCGACCCCGGCGATGCGTGCCCGCAGTTCGGGCGGCAGGCGATTGACGATGAAGGGCAGGACGTTCGCGCCAAATGAATAGCCAATCAACAACACACGTTGCCGCTTCCATAGGGCAAGATAGTGGGTAATCACGCGCGCAATATCGCGCGCTGACTCCTCCGGCGTGCGCGCCTTCCAGTAGTACCTGAGTGTCGACAGTCCCACGACCGGCAGGCCGCGCGCCCCCAGTTCTGCGGCCATGCCGCGATCGAGACCCGCCCAGCCGCCATCGCCCGTGAGCAGCAAGGCAATGGGCAGATCGGCCGCGCCGTGCGTGGCGGGCTGTTCTATGAGCGGCAGATCATCGACGCTGGTCAGAGCACCGGGCTGCACACGCGGCGCCAGTGTGTCCAGGGTCGCCACCAGCTGCGGCAGCCATCGATCTTCAACGCCAAAACCGTGGCCCACGCCTGCAAGTCGAATTACCGTGGAACTGCCAACCTGCCGGGCAAATTCGTCGACCGCAGCAAGCGGACAGGTCTGGTCATTCTGGCCCTGAAATGCGATCCAGCGATCGCCCAGCCGTGCCGCCGGATCGAACACGAACGAGTCCTTGGGTCCCGGGCGATAGCTCAGTTGCGCTCCGGGACCCGGGCACAGCGGCACGCCGCCAAATTTCTGGTCAGGGCAGAATCCGAGACTCACGGCGCCACCAAAGGTGCCGGGTGGTGATTGCACCAGCACTGCATAGGCAACGGTTGCGCCAGAGGAGTAGCCGTACAACAGCGGCAACTGGTAGTCGTTCAGGTGCAGTTCGCGTTGCACGCGATGCGCCAGGGTTTCAAAATCTGCAGCCATGTAGCGGCACGACCCGGGATGCGCTGTGATGTCGGCCAGGTAATGGCGCACATCCAGACCCGCGACGGCGACGCCAGCCGCAGTGAAGGCACGCGCCATCCTGACAACACCCAGATGCCAACCGCCATCTCCGGAGAGAAACAGCACCATGCTGCGCGGCCTGCCCTCCGGCATATAAAGCGCAATACGGCCAAACGGCGGGCCATAGTCGAATTCGCGCTCGGCGGCCGGCAGGCTGGTGCAAACTGCTGCGCACAGCAGGGCGAGCAGTACTGAATATCTCACTTGCTGAAAATCTCCCGAACGCCGCCCGAAATCAAAGCCGAAACATCCAGCAACACCCGCGGCAACACCAGCCCGCCCGGCGATGCCAGGTATTTTGATTCCCAGGTCGGGTTGAACTTCGCCTTGTAGCGACGCAGGCCATCGAAGTTATAGAAATGTTCGCCGTGTCGAAACACAAAATTACCAACACGATGCCAGACTGGCGCCAGCGGGTGCTGTTCGAGCCCTGCCAGAGGCGCCATGCCAAGGTTGAGCCAGCGGTAACCCTGGGTGCGCGCCCAGAGCATGAGCTCGATGAACAGGAAATCCATGGCGCCGCGCGGTGCGTCGGGGCCAAAGCGCATGAGATCAACGGCCAGCTCGCCGCCATCGCCCGCCATCCACAAACTGGCGAAGGCCACCGGATCACCTTCGCAGCGCACCAGGGCCAGCGGAAAATTACTGAGGTATCCGGGCGTGAAGGCGCCGACTGAAAAGCCCTTCTCGGCAGCCGCCTTGTCTTCGAGCCAGCTCGTGGAGATCTGTTGCAGCCGCGGCATCAAGGGCGCTAGTTGCGCAGCAGGCAGCACTTCGAAGGTGGCACCATCGCGTTCGGCGCGTCGACGCTGGGTACGCAGTTCCGCGCGTGCACTGCCTTCCAGTGAAAAATCGGCCAATGGCACGCGCGCCTCTTCACCCAGCTTCAGTGCCGCCAGGCCAAGATCAACATACAGCGGCAGGCGCTCACCACTGACCTGGTAAAACACAGTGCGACCGCCGTGCCGGTCAGAAAGCGCACGAAACTGCCACACCAGCTCTTCGTGACTCTCACGTCGCCCCACCGGATCGCCCAGGGCAATCCAGCTGCCGCCACTGACCTGGTACATCAGGAAAGCGTCGCGCGCTTCACTGAACAGCACCCGCTTGTCGCCGGTCAGCACGGCGTTGGCCAGTGCCTGATCGGAGTGCGCCAGCAGGGCGCGTGCGGCCTCCAGATCGCTGCTCGAAGCGGTGCCCGGCTCGGGCCGTGCGGGTCGCAGCAGATTCATCGCCAGAAATGCCGTCGCCAATACCACCACGATCAGCGAGGCGCGCAACATCCGCGGCGCATCGCCTTCGAGCGCGAAGGTCCACCACAGGGAATTCGAATATTCCACGTGCCGATGCGCGAAGAATCCTACCCACACCGCTGTCGAGATCACGATGACCAGACTCATCACCCACAGCGGCGTAAAGCGCTCGGCCATCACGGCGGAGGGCCGATAAAAGGCGCGCCTGCCAAGCCACAGGATGAGCAGCACCAATGACAGGACCAGGGCCTGCTCGAATTCCAGGCCCTTGAGGAGTGAAGCGACTATGCCGGCCAGCAACAGCCACAAGGTCATCTGATAGGCGGCGGCCACGCGCCGGAACAGCGCGCGCGCCAGCACCAGCAGGGCCAGGCCGATGACGCTGCCGGCCAGATGTGAAATTTCCACGACCGCCAGTGGCAGCGCGTGCCACAGCAGCGCCAGACGGGTATCGATAGCCGGTGTCGCCCCCGAGACCAGCAGCAGGAAGCCGGCAAGAAACACCAGCGCGCCGCTGACCTGCGGGACTATCGGCGTGATGTATACCGCCATCGCCTGTTCGAAGCGCGATAGCCTGGGTCGCAGCACCAGCACTTCCTGGGCCGCAAACAGCAATGCTGCCACCAGCAGCGGCAGCACGTAATAGACCGCACGCCACGCGAGCAGGGTGCCAACCAGCTGATCGGGGGCGATGCCCGGCAGGGCCAGCACCATTACCGATTCAAACACACCGAGACCGCCGGGCACGTGACTGACAACACCAGCCGTGATCGCCACGGCATAGATGCCCGTGAACAGCGGCAGCGATACTGCGGCACTTGCTGGCAACAATACCCACAACACCGCAGCTGATAATCCAAGATCGACAATCGCCAGCACGATCTGCGGCAGGACCACGCCGGGCAATGGTGCGTGCAGTGACCAACCCTGCAATTCGACCGGCTCCGCGCGCAGCAGCGACCAGGCGGCGTAGGCAATGACACCACCCAGCAACAGGCAGCCGAGCAACAGCACCAACGGCGCACTCAAATGCAGTGCGGCCGCGCCGGCGGCCGGCGCCATGACAAAGGCCAGGCCCGCCAGCACCGCCAGGCCTATCGAGGTTGTGACACTGCAGAACACGGCGACAGCGGCGACATCGGCGGCACTCAAACCTGAACTTGCATAGAGCCGATAGCGCACCGCAGCGCCGGTGAAACTCGCCACGCCCAGATTGTGACCAAAGGCATAGGCGATAAACGAGGTGAAGGCCGCACGCGCGTAGCTCACCGTCTTGCCAATGTAGCGCAGCGCCAGTACATCGTAGAAGCCGAGCAGCCAGTAGCTCAACGCGGTAAATACCACGGCGCGAACCACTGCCGTGACAGGAATGGCGCGCAGGTGGGCGAGGATGCCCTTGAGTGGAAACTGAGCCAGCTCACGGTGAATGACCAAGATCACGCCGGCAAAGATGCCCACGGTAAGCAGCGGCACCAGCCAGCGTCGCCAGAATTCCTGCAGACTGCGAAGTGCTATTGGATTCATGTGCTACCCGCGCCATCCGCAATGCCCGCGCCGGCAGCGCGCCACAACACCCAGGCCGCGGCGCACCAGCCGGCAATCAGGCACAGGCCGCCCACCGGTGTGAGCGCGCCCAACCATCGCGGCGCACCGCACAGCAGCAGATACAGGCTGCCGGAAAAAAGCACTACACCGACCAGCAACAGGGCAATCGCCAGTCCCAGGCCGCGAATAGCGCGCTGCGCGGCGAGCACGCCCAGGATCAGCAATCCCAGGCCATGAATGAACTGATACAGCACCGCGGTCTGCAGTACCGCGAAGCGATCCGCGGCGAGTCGCGTTTTCAGGGCGTGTGCGGCAAACGCGCCGATGGCCGTCGCCAGCGCCAGCAACAAGCTGCCGGCGATCAGTGCCCGGCGGGCTGCTGCGCTGTTCACGGACGGGGACGCCGCACTCCGCGTCCGCTGGTCTTGCTGCGCGGCGCCGCTGGCGTGCGCGGCAAACCCGTATGCTGCGTGCGCATGGGCTGGCGGCGCTGCCCTTCACGCAGATCACCCGTGCCCTGCGGTTGCCAGGCCGGGATCAGCTGCTCGCGCCCCGGGCCGATCAGATCAGCCCGCCCCATGCGCCGCAGCGCCTCGCGCAGCAGCGGCCAGTTGTTGGCATCGTGATAGCGCAGGAACGCCTTGTGCAGCCGCCGCACCCTCAGGCCCTTGGGTACGCTGACGCCGGCGCTGCTGCGCGTGACGCGCTGCAACGGATTCTTGCCGGTGTGATACATGGCCGTGGCGCTCGCCATCGGTGAGGGCAGAAAGGCCTGCACCTGATCAGCACGAAAGCCGTTGCGCTTGAGCCAGAGCGCGAGCTCGAGCATGTCTTCGTCGGTCGTGCCCGGGTGTGCGGCGATAAAATAGGGAATCAGATACTGCTCTTTGCCAACTTCTTTCGAATATTTTTCGAACAATTCCTTGAAGCGATAATAGGTACCGACGCCGGGCTTCATCATTTTCGAGAGCGGCCCCTCGCGCACGTGCTCAGGCGCAATCTTCAGGTAACCGCCGACGTGGTGCTGCACCAGTTCCTTGACGTATTCGGGTGACTCGATCGCCAGGTCATAGCGCACACCCGAGGCGATCAGCACCTTCTTGACGCCCGGCAATTCGCGCGCGCGCCGGTAGAGCTGAATCAGCGCACTGTGATCGGTGTTGAGATTGGGGCAGATGCCGGGAAACACGCAGGACGGCCGCCGGCAGGCACTCTCGATCTCGGTGCTCTTGCAGGCGATGCGATACATATTGGCGGTCGGACCGCCGAGGTCCGAGATTACGCCGGTAAAGCCGGGCACTGTGTCGCGAATTTTTTCAATCTCACGGATAACCGATTGTTCCGAGCGATTCTGGATGATGCGCCCTTCATGCTCGGTGATCGAACAAAAGGTGCAGCCGCCAAAACAGCCGCGCTGAATCGCGACCGAAAAGCGGATCATCTTGTAGGCGGGAATATTCGCCTTGCCGTATGCGGGGTGCGGCTGGCGCTTGAAGGGCAGATCGTAGATCCAGTCCATCTCGTGCATGGCCAGCGGAATGGGCGGCGCATTGAGCCACAGATCCTGGTCGCCATGACGCTGCACCAGGGCGCGGGCGTTGCCCGGATTCGATTCCAGGTGCAGGATGCGCGAGGCGTGCGCGTACAACACCGGGTCGCGTTCGACCTGTTCGAACGAGGGCAGGCGGATGACGCTGCGCTCGCGATCCTGGTTGCGCACGCCGCGCGCGAAGCGCACCGGCACCGCGGCGGGGGTCGTGGCTGCCGGCGCCACGGGCGCGGCTTCACCGGATGCTGGCTTCGCGCTCATGGCGTAGGGATCAATGGGCGGATTCAGCGGCCCGGGCGCATCGAGGTGGGTTGAATCAATCTCGATGAACTCTTTGGGCCAGGCCCGGCGCACGAAGGCCGTGCCACGCAGGTCGTCGATGGCCTGGATGCGCTCGCCCGCATCCAGGCGGCGCGCGAGTTCCAGGATCTGCCGCTCGGCATTGCCAAACACCAGCAGGTCGGCCTTGGCATCGAGCAGCACCGAGCGGCGCACGTTCTCGGACCAATAGTCGAAATGCGCAATGCGGCGCAACGAGGCCTCGATGCCACCGATGACAATGGGCACATCTTTATAGGCTTCACGGGCCCGCTGCGCGTAGACGATCACCGAGCGATCAGGTCGCTTGCCACCCTCGCCGCCCGGCGTGTAGGCATCATCGCTCCGCACGCGCCGATCGGCGGTGTAGCGATTGACCATGGAATCCATGTTGCCGGCGGTAATGCCGAAGAACAGTCGCGGCCTGCCCAGCGCGCGGAAAGCTTCCGCGCTATGCCAATCGGGCTGCGCGATGATGCCGACCCGCAGGCCCTGCGCCTCCAGCACCCTGCCGATCAGCGCCATGCCAAAGCTGGGGTGATCCACATAGGCATCGCCACTGACCAGAATGACGTCGCACTGCTCCCAGCCGAGCGCTGCCATCTCGGCACCCGTCATGGGCAGGTAGGGCGCGGCTGGCGGCCGGGCGGCTGCGGGCAAAAAGCTCTGGAGTGCGGGGGCGGCTTGCATGGGCAGATTATAGTCGCCGCCGCTCCCCACCCGGTCGGAATACTCGGTTAAAGTTCCACGCATGCCTGAGCACGCTACCGAGTGCATCCTGGTGCGGGGTGCGCGCCAGAACAATCTCAAGAACCTCGATCTTGACATCCCCTTGAACCAGCTGGTGGTGGTCACCGGCGTCTCCGGTTCCGGCAAGTCTTCGCTGGTCTTCGACACCCTGTATGCCGAGGGGCAGCGGCGTTATGTCGAGACCTTCTCGCCCTATGCGCGCCAGTTCCTGGATC
>JBAVRE010000031.1:0-6648 GCA_049694695.1 Steroidobacteraceae bacterium
AGGTACTCCTGCTTGTTGACGCTGAAGAACAGGCCCGTGGTCCAGACGAACTTTGCGCTCGAATCGAGCGATTCGAGGCGGAATTCCTGGGTGAAGTTGCGCTGGTTGTTGTCGACAGTAGCTGGCGCCCGATAACCCGCGGCACCCGGGTAATCATTGAGGTGCACACCCGTACCGTTGAGAAGTATCTGCGGCAGATCAAACGGGTGCGCTGCGTACCCGGTAACAGCCTGATAAAATCCGAGGTTGTACAAGGTGCCGTCATACCCGGTGGTGTTGTCGCGGTGGTAGTAGGAAGTGCTCGAGATCAGGTGCACGCTGTCGAAGTTCGCCTCGATCTTGAGCGCGGGCATGTAGAGCTTGTCGGGCGAATTGAGCTGGGTCGGATTCGCACTGACGAAGCGGTGGCTCGACGGGTTGGAATACAGCGTCCAGTAGTTGGACACATCGTTCTTCTTCGTGTCCTGGTAGTAAATGCTCGGCGTCAGCGTCCACTTGTCGTTCGGCGCCCAGACTGCAGCAAGCCGCAGCAGCGTGGTCTCCGTGTGATTCGCGCGCTTGTCTTCCAGGGCCAGCGTGTCCGGATTGATACGGTCGATCCAGCCGCCGTCGCGGCGATGCCAGGCCGAGATGCGCGCGCCGAAAGTGCCCTCGACCAGCGGGCCGCCCACCGCGATGCCCGCCTCGTAGCTGGGATCGCCACCCTGCGTGAACGAGATTTCATTGCGGCTGTAGACGCTGCTCTTGTGCAGGCTCGGCTGGGTGGTGATGTAGCGAACCGTGCCGCCCATGGAGCCGGCGCCGAACAGCGTGCCCTGCGGGCCACGCAGCACCTCGATGCGCTCGATGTCGAAGGACTTTGGCTGCGCCTCGTCGGGGTTGAAGGCCAGCGCGCGCATCTGGATCGGAGTGTCGTCGATGTAGATGCCGGTGGTGCCCGCACCGCCGCTCGAGGCGATGCCGCGGATCGAAATGTTGCTGGTGCCGGAATTGTCGACCTTGAAACCTGGCGTGAAGCGCGCGACATCCTGGATGTCCTTGATGCCACGCAGGTCCAGGCCTTCCTGGGTGATGGCGGTGACGCTGACCGCGATCTTGCTCATCGACTCCTCGCGGCGCGTGGCCGTGACCACGATTTCCTCGAGTTGTGGGGCGGCGGCGGCTTCCGACGTCGCCGCGCTGCGGGCGGGCGCGGCCCACAGGGCCAGCGACAGAGCGCAAAAAACAACGGCCGCGAGCTCGAATTTGACGGTAAGCACGGTGCACGGCGCCGCCGGTGTCGGTGTTGCTGGCATGATCATCCCCTTTTGGCTGTTTAGGCGTGCCCTCTGGCGGACTGAACCTTGCCGGGGCATCGCCGTGCCACCATAGCGCCGCCGCAGATCAAACGCAATTTGCGGCCGAGTCTGGGGTAGTTTGTTGCATTTTCGCAATATCGAGCCCGCGCCTGGGTGCAGACTGCCGCAGCGGGGCGTAGTCTTTCCGAGGCTTAATAATTCCTGAGGGGGACATCATGAAAAGGCGTCAATTCGTCGGCGCAGGTCTGGCGCTCGCCGCTACCTGGCCGCTGCGCGGCTTCAGCGCCGTGCTCAAGGGTGTCGGGGATCTGTCGGCAAAGACACTCGCGGGTGGCGATGTCACGCTGCCCGCATCGTCAATCGAGGCCCTCGCTGCCAGCCTGCGCGGCGACCTGCTGCTGGCGAACAGCACGGACTATGATCGCACTCGTCGCGTCTGGAACGCGGCCTTCGACAAGAAGCCGGCACTGATCGTGCGCTGCACGGGCGCAGCGGATGTCCGGCAGGCCGTCGATTTCGCACGTGAGCACCAGTTGCTGACTGCCGTGCGCGCCGGTGGCCACAGTCTTTCGGGCAAGTCGAGCTGCGAGGGCGGACTGATGATCGACCTGCAGCAGATGCAGGGCGTGCGTGTCGATCCGGAAACCCAGCGCGCGTATCTGGAGTCGGGCTCGCTGCTCGGGCAGCTCGATCACGAATGCGCGGCCTTCGGGCTGGCGACCACAGCGGGCACCGTATCGCACACGGGCGCTGCCGGCCTCACGCTCGGCGGCGGCTTTGGCAGGCTGGGCCGGCGCTTCGGGCTGGCCTGCGACAATGTCGCTTCCTTCGACATCGTTACTGCCGACGGGCGTTTCCTCCGGGCGAACGACCACGAAAACCCCGATCTTTTCTGGGGACTGCGCGGCGGTGGCGGCAATTTTGGCATCGTGACCGCGATCGAGTACCGGCTGCACCCAATGGATCCGGTCATCCTCGGTGGCAGCATTGTCTGGCCGCTCGATCAGGCGCGCGACGTGCTGCGTTTCTACCGTGATATTGCACTGGACGCGCCCGAGCTCGTCAACCTGGGCCCCGGCATGCACTGGGAACCCGACGGCCCGAAGGTCACGGTCGAAGTGTGCTGGTCGGGCGCTCGAGCCAATGGTGAAGCCTGGCTCAAGAAGCTGCGCGCTTTCGGCAAACCGGCGCGCGATGACATTGCAGCGATGCCGTATGTGACCCTGCAGGCCAGTGGCGACGAGATACTCGGGGCCGGCAAGTACTACCATCTGAAAGGCGGCTTCCTGACGCAGCTCAAGGACGATGGCATTGATCTCATCATCGACTCATACAAGCGCATGCCCAACTGGTACGTGCTGTTCATGGATCATGGTGGCGGGGCGTACCGGCGCGTGGCGCCGACCGCGACAGCTTTCCCCAATCGCGACTCGCGCTTCATGCTCGGTACCATCGGCATCTGGCCGAACAAGGCTGACATGGACGCGAACATCGAGAAGATGCGCGCCAACTGGCGCGAGCTGGAGCCGCTGACCAAGGGCTTCTACACAAATGTCGCGGATCAGGACACGAGCATGGCCCACTATCGCGAGAACTACGGCAGCAACTTCGAGCGGCTCGTGGCGCTGAAGGCCAAGTACGATCCGGCCAACCTGTTCCGTCTGAACGCGAACGTGCCGCCGAAGATGGGGTGACGGGCCCCTGAGAGCTGCGAATCCCTCAGCGCCTGGCGGTCGGCGCTGAAGGATTTCATGACTGGGGCGGTGCAGGCTCGCTGCGGCACGCGAACTGCCACCACATTTCATCAACCAGCTCGATGCAAGACTTCCCTACACCTCACGACCAGTGTTCCCGGCATCCGGCGGCGGCGCCAGTGCGTAGAGTAGCGGACAATCATGTGTGCCACCCGGTGTTGAACTTGGACAGCAAACGCGACGTATGGCTGGAGGCCGGAGTGATCTGGGCTGCAGCTGTCGGATCACTACCCGACGGCTCTGGCCAGAATCTGACCCAGCGAGCCGTCGCCATGGCGGGCAAGAGCGCGGACTACCGCTTCATGTTCGACTATCGCCGTGCGGCCCTGACTCATGATGTGCTGGCGCTTAATCGGCACGCTGAGCTGTTGAGTCGACTCGGCCTGCCCGAGCAGGCGCGCATCGTGATGCTGTGCCGGCAGCGATCAAGCAATTTCGAATTCTGGGAACGCGTACTGCGCATGCGTGGGTATCAGGCGGCAGTATTTACCGATGGCGAGGCGGCGCTCAGCTGGCTGCATCGGCCGGCGACCGATGCAGCGACGCTGGCGCCGCCTGCCGGCGCGGCGCCCGGCGGCACAGCGACCGATGCGCTGCTGGGCGTGGACTCGCTCAGCCGGATGTTGCAGCGCTTCGCGACCGAGCGCCGGGCGGCACCGCACGGCCAGGTGGTGGCGGAACTCACCGAACTGCTCGAGTGTCTGCTTGCCCAGGCGGACCAGCTGGGCATAGACCTGATGCAGGGAACGGCTGTGCAGCTGCGGCGTCGCAACTGCCGGGTTGATCGCGCCAGCTAGACTGCTGCACAACTCAGGCGCGCCAGATGAGCGCCGCCATGCGCCCGGTGCGGCCATCGCGTCTGAACGAGTAGTAGCGTGCCGCTTGCGCGTAAGTGCAGCACCCGCCACCCGCAACACGCGTCACACCCAGGGCCTGCAAGCGCCGCCGCGCCAGCCAGGCCAGATCACACTGCCAGCGCCCGCGCTGATTTGCGCTGAAGCCGGCAGCGGCGCCCGAATCGCGCCCGACAAAGGCTGCCCGCACCTCGACGCCGACCTCAAAGTGGCGCGGGCCGATCGCCGGACCCAGCCAGGCGCACAGCTGTTCGGCGGGAGCGCCGATGGCAGCGATGGTCGCTTCGAGCACGCCCGCCGCCAGCCCGCGCCAGCCGGCGTGAGCAGCGCCGATCGCTTCGCCATTCAATGTGGCAAAGAGCACCGGCAGGCAATCGGCCACCAGTATGGCCAATACCTTGCCAGTTGCGCGCGTCACCGTCGCGTCGGCCGGCGTTCTGGCTGCGGCCCGTGGCGCATTCGAACCCGGCGCATCGGCATCAAACACCTGCGTGCCGTGCTCCTGCTGCAGCCACAGCGGTTCGGATGGCAACGCCAGGGCCTCGATCACGCGGCGGCGATTCTCAGCGACCGCCGCCGGTGCATCTTCCACATGGGCGCCAAGATTGAGCGACTCCCAGGGCGTCATGCTCACGCCGCCAGATCGCAACGTGAAGGCCGCACGCACCTCAAGCGGCGCGTCCCATTCGACCGGCAACAATCCGATGCTCATGCCGTGCCGGCGCTCATGCCGCGCGCATGTCGGCACGCAGTGCCGCGAGCAGTGCACGCAGATCTTCCGGCACAGGGGCCTCGAAGCTCATGCGCTGCTGTGTATCCGGGTGTGTCAGCGCCAGGCGTTGCGCATGCAGCGCCTGACGTCGAAATGCCTGCAGCGCCTCCTGCACGGCGCTGCTGGCCCCGGCCACCTGCCGGCGACGGCCCCCATAGGCCGGATCGCCCGCGATCGGCAGACCCAGATGCGCCAGATGCACGCGGATCTGGTGTGTGCGGCCGGTCTCCAGTTGCACCCGCAGCAGGGTATGACCGCGAAAGCGCTCCTCGATGCGAAAATGCGTCACCGCGGGGCGCCCGTCGCTGCGCACCGCCATGCGTGTACGCTGCGTACGATGACGACCAATGGGCTCATCGATCGTCCCCCCGGCCGTCGGCGTCCCCAGAACCAGGGCCAGGTAGGTGCGCTCGATCGCACGCTCCTGCAGCTCGCGCACCAGCGTGTGGTGCGCCTCCGGTGTGCGCGCCACGACCAACAGACCGCTGGTGTCCTTGTCGAGCCGATGGATGATTCCGGCACGCGGCACGCGCGCCAGGCTGGCATCGTACGCCAACAGCGCATTTTGCAGCGTGTGCGCGCGATTGCCGGCGCCAGGATGCACCACCATACCGGCGGGTTTGTCGATGATCAGCAGCGCCTGGTCCTCATGAACGATGCGCAGCGCCATCAGCTCCGGTCCTACGGTGTCATCGGGCAGGAATTCGGCGCGCACCGTCACGTGCTCCCCACCCCACAAACGTTCCCGGGACCTGGCCAGCCGGCCCGCCAGCAGCACGTCGCCGCTGAGGATCCAGCGTTGCAGCCGCGCCCGCGAATACTGCGGCAGGCTCAAGGCCAGGGCCTGATCGAGCCGCAGGCCTGCAGCCTCGGCCGGTAAGTCGAACTCGTGTAACTGGAACTTGGCTTGCATTGGCTGGTCGTTAGCTGGGTCGAATCACTACGCTATACTGGTCGGACTAACTGGCGCTAAGCGCTGCAGGATACAACGTGACAGCCACCTTCCGACCCGAATCCGTGCGCGCCCGCCTGTTGGGCGCCCTGCTGCTGGCGACCCTGGCCGCCGTGGCCGGCTGCCAGTCGCGCGGCAAGGTGCGTGACCCCAAGCACCTCACCCCCGAATTGCTCTACAAGAATGCCCGCAAAGCCCTGGACAGCAACGACTATGAGTTTTCGGTCAAGCAGTATGAGGCGCTGACCTCGCGCTTTCCGTTTTCGGACGAGGCGCGCCAGGCACGGCTCGATCTGATCTATGTCTACTACCGCAAGGGCGAGAACGAATCGGCCACTGACGCCGCCGAGCAGTTCCTGCGTGAAAACCCCACCCATCCGCGTGTCGACTACGCCTGGTACATGAAGGGCCTGATCGATTTCGAGCACACGCCCTGGGCCTTCGAGCGCTGGTTCGGCGTCGATACCGCCAAGCGCCCGCCCGCCGCGCTCGGTTCGGCGATCGCAGCCTTTGGCACCGTGGTGCGTCAATATCCAAAAAGTGAATACGCGCACGATGCCCAGCGCCGCATGATCTACCTGCGCAATCGCCTGGCCGAATACGAGATCAACGTGGCGCGCTATTACCTGAAGCGCGGCGCCTACCTGGCCGCCGCGCAGCGGGCCCAGCGCGTCATCGAACAGTACGACGGCGCTCCGGCCGTACAGGAAGGACTCGGCCTGATGATCGAGTGCTACCAGCGTCTAGGGCTCAAGGAACTGCAGAGCAACGCCGAGCAGGTCTACAAGATGAATTACAGCGGGAATCCCAGCGAGGTCTCGCGGCGGCGGTGGTGGCATATCTGGTGAGACGGCATTCGCGCGGTCGGTGCGGCGTTCGATGATGGGCTGCCCGGAATTGTGGTCGGGTGCGCCGCTGTGTAGACCACCGCGGTAACTTCTGGCGTCGGTAGGAACAGCGTCGACACTCGCGCGAGCTGCTGCACGCGGCGCAGGTGGATCAGCGGTTGGGCAAGTGC
>JBAVRE010000032.1:0-22948 GCA_049694695.1 Steroidobacteraceae bacterium
GCCGCTGCTCGCGCCGCCGCCAGGAAAGCTGGCTGGCGGAAAACTCGCGCAGCCGGCGAGGGCGCCGAGCGTCAGCGCCACCAGCAAACGCGGCACGGTCGAATAAGTGTATCGCTGTGGTTGCATCTCTGGCACCGTGACCGGCAAAGTCGCCTTCATGACTCGGAGATTATAGTGTCAGCACGGGCCGGAAGACTGGATGTCATTGCGACGCCGATTGGCAACATTGGCGACTTGAGTCCGCGCGCCCGGGAGGCTCTGGCGGCAGCTGATGTGGTGCTGGCCGAGGACACGCGGCGCACGGCGACACTGCTCACGGCCTGCGGGATTTCCCGGCCGCTGCTCTCGCTGCACGATCACAACGAGGCGCAGCGCTGCGAGGCCTTGCTCGAGCGACTGCGCGCCGGCGAGGTGCTGGCGCTGGTGAGCGATGCGGGCACGCCGTTGCTGTCTGATCCCGGTTTTGTGCTGGTGCGCGCCGCTGCGGCTGCCGGCATTGAGGTGCGCACGATTGCTGGGCCCTCGGCGGTGACCGCAGCGCTCGCGGTCGCAGGTCTGCCCACCGACCGCTTTGTGTTTGAGGGATTTCTGCCCACCGCGCCCGGTGAGCGGCGCGCGGCGCTGCTGCGGCTGTCACAGGAACCGCGCACCATCGTGCTGTTCGAGGCGCCACATCGCATTGCCGCTGCACTGGCGGAACTGGCTGCTGCGTTCGGTGCACAGCGAACGGCGGTGATCGCGCGCGAGCTGACGAAAATCCACGAAACCGTGTATCGCGGTACGCTGGAATCCCTGCAGCAGCGTGCCAGCGGCGATGCGGGCATGGCGCGCGGCGAGATCACGCTGGTCATCGCAGGCAATCCTGAGGCTGAGGAAGGCGATTCAGCACTGCTCGCGCGGCTCCTGCCGCTGTTGCTCAAAGACCTGCCGCCAGCGCGCGCCGCGGCAATTGCCGCGCAGATTTCCGGCGTGCCGCGCCGCGTAGCCTATGAGCAGGCCATGCAACTGGGTTCAGCGCGCGAGCGCTGATTGCCGATCTTGCCACTTTGATTGAGTTGCCCGGGCGCAGCCCGTATGGTGTGTGCTGGAGAGCCGGCCAGACAGTCGCCGCTCATGTGCCGCAAGGTTCATGGGGGGAGGAAAGTCCGGGCTCGGCGGGTCTAAGGTGCCAGGTAACGCCTGGGGGGCGTGAGCCCACGGACAGTGCAACAGAAAGTAAACCGCCGAAGTGCCGGAAACGGTGCTGGTAAGGGTGAAAGGGTGCGGTAAGAGCGCACCGCGTTGCTGGTAACAGCAATGGCACGGCAAACCCCACCTGGAGCAAGGCCAAATAGGGAAGCAGCGGGGACGGCTCCGCAGCGCCAGACCTGCGCGCGCTTCCGGGTAGGCTGCTTGAGGACTGCGGCGACGTAGTCCCTAGAGGAATGACTGTCCAAGACAGAACCCGGCTTAACGGCCGGCTCTCCTTCTTCCTCATTCTGTGTTGAGCTTTTCAAGCCAAGTGACTGATCGATAAGAGAGTGCTTCCCAAGCATTCCTCCCAACAGACGATTTCGCGCGTAAGTCTTTGTGTAACTGGAGAAAAATCCAGGTCCGGGCCATTGACATAGGAGTGTCGCGATTCCTATAGTGGCGAATAGTGGGAAAAAGTGGGAGGGGATGGGTGTTTCTCACCCATTACGGGCATGTTTCGCGGCGCAACAAAACTCACGGTGGACGACAAGGGCCGCTTGGTCATGCCCACGCGGCATCGCGACCGGCTGCGCGAGCAGTCCGCCGGGCGAGTGGTCGTCACGGTCGATCGCGATCAATGCCTGCTGCTCTACCCGCTGCCCGAGTGGGAACAGATCGAACGCAAGATCATGGCGCTGCCCTCACTCCAGCCGCAGGCGCGCCGTCTGCAACGCCTGATGGTAGGTCACGCGGCCGATCTCGAAATCGACGCCCACGGTCGCCTGCTGCTGCCGGCAGAGCTGCGCGAATTCGCCGGCATTACCCGCTTCGCGATGCTGATCGGGCAGGGTGCGCGCTTCGAACTGTGGGACGAGGCGCGCTGGAATGAGCGGCGTGAAGTCTGGCTCAAGAGCGATGACGCGGCCGGTGCGCTGAGCGCCGATCTCGATTCGCTGTCGCTCTGACAGGCCGATAACGATGCGCCAGGGCGGGGAGTTTGGATGAGCACAAACCGGTGCTTGTCGATGAGGTGCTCGAAGCTCTCGCCGTGCGCCCGGCGGGGAGCTATCTCGACGCCACCTTCGGCCGCGGCGGCCACAGCGAGCGCATCCTCGCGGCCCTCGGCGCGGGCGGTCAGCTCATCGCCATCGATCGCGATCCCGACGCCATCGCCGCGGGTCGCGCGCGCTTCGCATCCGAGCCGCGCCTCAGGCTCGTGCATGGAGCCTATGCGGATCTGGCGCAGCTGGTGCGTGCAGCGCGGCCGGAAATATCGTCATTCGACGGCATCCTCATCGACTGCGGGGTTTCCTCGCCGCAGCTCGACACGGCGCAACGCGGCTTCAGCTTCCGGCTCGATGGGCCGCTCGACATGCGCATGGATCCAGGCGCGGGTGCGCCGGTCAGCGCCTGGCTGGCGAGCGCGTCGTTCGAGGAGATACGCCACGTGATCGCGACACTGGGCGAAGAGCGCTTTGCGCGCCGTATCGCTGCCGCGATTGTACGCGAACGCGCGGCCGCGCCGTTGCTGCGCACCACGCAATTGGCGGCACTGATCGAACGCGCCGTGCCGTTGCGTGAGCCAGGCAAGCACGCGGCGACGCGAAGTTTCCAGGCCTTGCGCATCTGGGTCAACGACGAGCTCGGGCAATTGCGGCGGGCGCTGGCACAGGCCATGGCACTGTTGGCTCCGGGCGGCCGCCTGGCGGTAATCAGCTTTCACTCACTTGAAGACGCTGTGGTGCGCGATTTCTTGCGCACCCACAGCAGTGTCGATCCGGCGCTGGCGCGTTTGCCGGTGGTGCCAGCCGCGGCACAGCCGTTGCTGCGCCTGGTCGGTCGCAAGCGCCGCGCCGCAGCCGCGGAGCTGGCCGCGAACCCGCGCGCCCGCAGCGCCCTGTTGCGCGTGGCGGAGCGTGTGCGAGCGCCCGGCGCATGAATCCGCTGCCACGCCTGGTGTACTGGACCGCGCTGCCGCTGCTGTGGGTAGCGGTGCTGGCCTCGGCGGCCGGGGCCATCTACTGCAAGCATCGGGCGCGCGAGTTGTTCGTGGACCTGGAACGGCTCAACAGCGGGCGCGATGAACTGGAGGCGGAGTGGGGCCGGCTGCAGCTCGAGCAGAGCGCCTGGTCAACCTACAGCTACGTCGAGAATGTCGCCAACACGCGCCTGCACATGCGCATCCCGGCCTCCACCGATGTCGAGATGCCGCCGCCATGAGGCAGGCTGGCAGCGCCCGCTCGACCCGCCCGGCGCGAGCTGCCGCGGGGCCGCGGCCGGTTTCCTTTCGCCTGCGCCTGGGCCTGCTGTTCGCGCTGCTCGCGCTCGCCGGCGTCGGCCTGGCGGGGCGCGCCGTGCAGCTGCAGCTGCTGCAGCATCGCTTCCTGGCCGGACAGGGCGCGGCGCGCTTCTCGCGCGTGGCGGCTATCGCCGCGCATCGCGGCACGATCAGCGATCGGTTTGGTGAACCCCTCGCGGTCAGCACCCCGGTGGATTCCGTGTGGATCAATCCGCAGCAGCTCGCTGGCAACCTTGAACAGCTGCCGCGCCTGGCACGCGCCATGAAAGTGGATTCACACGAACTGGTACGGCGCGTGAGTACCGGCATGGACCGCGAATTCATGTATGTAGCGCGCGGCCTGCAGCCGAACGACGCGCGCCGGGTAAAAACCCTGGGCATCAACGGCGTGAATCTGACGCGCGAATACCGGCGTTACTACCCGGCCGGCGAAGTGGCCGGACATCTGCTGGGCTTTACCGATGTTGACGACGTCGGCCAGGAAGGCGCCGAGCTCGCCTACGATCATTGGCTCGGCGGCGAAGATGGCGCCAAGCGGGTGATCCAGGACAGCCAGGGCCGCAAGGTTGAAGACGTCGAAAGCATCCGTGCGGTGCGCCCCGGTGGTGATCTGCGCATGAGCGTTGACCTGCGCATCCAGTACCTGGCGTATCGCGAACTCAAGGCCGCAATCCGCGACAACCGTGCGCGCTCCGGATCGGTGGTGGTGATCGACGTACGCAGCGGCGAGGTGCTGGCCATGGTCAACCAGCCGGCTTACAACCCGAACGATCGCAGCCAGCTCAACGCCGCGGCCTATCGCAATCGCGCCGCCACCGATCTGTTCGAGCCGGGCTCGAGCATCAAGCCGTTCTTCGTGGCGGCCGGAATCGCCTCCGGGCGCTTCACTGCGGGCAGCATCATCGACACCAGTCCGGGCTTCGTGCAGGTGGGCGCCAAAACCATCACCGATGAGCACAACCTCGGCGCGATTCCCCTGGCTACCGTGCTGGCCAAATCCTCCAATGTTGGCATGGCGCGACTGGCCCTGGCGCTCGAACCCCGCCAGATCTGGAGCACGCTCAGCGGGTTTGGTTTTGGCCAGGTGACGGCCAGCGGTTTTCCAGGCGAATCGGCCGGGCTGTTGTCGAACTATTCCCACTGGCGCACGCTGAATATCGCCACCATGTCGCACGGCTACGGACTCTCGGTAACGCCGCTGCAACTCGCGCAGGCCTACGCCACGCTCGGTGCGCTCGGCGTGCGTCGCCCGGTGTCGCTGCTGCGGGTCGATGAGCCGGTGGTCGGTGAGCGCGTGCTCGATGGCGCGGTGTGCGCTGCGCTCCTGCACCTGCTCGAGTCGGTCATTACTCCGGAAGGCACGGCGCCGCTGGCGCACATTCCCGGCTTCAGAGTCGCCGGCAAGACCGGTACTGCCTACAAGACCGAAGGCAGCAGCTATTCGCAGGATCGCTACGTGGGTATTTTTGGCGGGGTCGCGCCGGTCTCGAACCCACGACTCGCGGCGGTGGTGGTGATCGACGAACCGAGCGCCGGCAAGCACCACGGCGGTGAAGTGGCGGCGCCGGTATTTTCCGCCGTGCTCGGCGGCGCGCTGCGGCTCATGGGCGTGCCGCCCGATGATCTGCCGGCGGCGGGCAAGGATGCCGTGCTCGCCGGCACCCAGGTTGCGCGCCGATGAATACCGCGAGCATCAACACGCTGGCCGCAGCGGCGGGTGCTGGCGCCGGCGCAGGCACGGGCGGCCCGTGGCGACCGCTCAGGGCTCTGCTCGGCGGCGGCATCGATGTGCCGGCGCAATTCGAGATTGCCGACCTGACGATGGATTCGCGCAGCGTTACACCGGGCGCGGCCTTTCTCGCCTGCCGCGGCCGCAGCACGCATGGCGTGCAGTACGCTCCCGCTGCGGCGGCTGCCGGTGCGCGCGCGGTGCTGTGGGAGCCGGCGCCGGGCGTCAGCGCGCCACAGCTCGCCCCTGAAATACTGGTGGTCGCGGTGCCCGACCTGAGTACCCAGGCGGGCTTCATCGCCGATCGCTTTTTTGACGCCCCCTCGGCGCGGATCGCCGTGACCGGCATTACCGGTACCAATGGCAAGACCACCTGCGCCTGGCTGCTGGGCGCCGCGCTCAGCGCCACTGGTCGTCGCTGCGCGTATCTGGGCACGCTTGGCTACGGCCTGGCGGGACAGGTCCTGCCCGGTTCGCACACCACGCCCGATGCCGTGACCCTGCAACGTCAGCTGGCGCAACTGCGCGCCGCCGGCGCCACTGCCGTGGCGATGGAAGTGTCCTCGCACGCGCTCGACCAGCAGCGTTGTGCCGGCGTGCGCTTCCAGATCGCGGCCTTCACCAATCTCAGTCGCGACCATCTGGACTATCACGGCGACATGCAGGCCTACGCCAAAGCCAAGAGCGCGCTGTTTGAGTGGCCGACGCTGGCCGCCACGGTGATCAACGTCGATGATGAACTCGGTGCGACGCTGGCCACGCGCACGCGCGCCGCCGCCACGCTGATCTGTACTGCTCGCCAGCGTGATCCTGCCAGCCTCGTGCCCGGCAGCCGTTTCGTGCAGGCGCTGCGCAGCGTGCCCGGCGCGCGCGGCCAGTGCATCGAGCTGCGCAGCAGCTGGGGCGAAGCGCGACTGCAGAGCGAACTGATCGGTGAATTCAACATCGACAATCTGCTCACTGTGCTCGGGATGCTGTTGGCGTCGGGCCTGGAATTGAGCGCTGCCTGTGCAGCGCTGAGCGAGTGTCGGGCGCCGCCCGGGCGCATGCAGTTGGCCGGGGGCAGTGGCCTGCCGCTGGCGATTGTCGACTACGCCCATACGCCCGATGCACTGGAAAAAGCGCTGCGCGCCGCGCGCGCGCACTGTACCGGCCGGCTGCTGTGTGTGTTCGGTTGCGGCGGTGAGCGCGATCGCGGCAAGCGCGCGCCGATGGGCCGCGTGGCCGAGCTGCTGGCCGACACGCTGTATCTCACCGATGATAATCCGCGCGGCGAAGATCCGGCGGCAATCGTTGCGGAGATTCTCGCCGGCCTCAGTGCGCCGCAGCGCGCGCTGGTGCAGCACGATCGCGCCGCGGCGATCAGCGCCGCCCTGGCTGCGGCCCAGGCCGGCGATGTCGTCTTGATTGCCGGCAAGGGTCACGAGGACTATCAGCTGGTCGGCGCCGAGCGGTGCGCCTTCAGCGATCTGGCCCAGGTGCAGAAAGATCTGGCGGCCCGGAGCGCGGCATGAAGCGCACCCTGGCGAATCTTGCGGCCTGCTGCGGTGGCGAGCTGCGCGGCGCCGATCGTGACTTTGCCGAGGTGCTGATCGATTCGCGCCGCATTGGTGCTGGCGATATTTTCTGCGCGCTGCCCGGCACGCGTACCGACGGCCATGAATTCATCGCCCAGGCGGCGGCGGCCGGCGCGGCGGCCGCGCTGGTCAGCCGCATAGTGCCGTCGATCTCGTCCGCGACGCTGGCGCAGATCCTGGTTGCCGATGTGCCCGGCGCCCTGACGCAGGCGGCGCGCGCCTGGCGCGGCGAATTTCACGGCCCCGTGATCGGCGTAGCCGGCAGCAATGGCAAGACCACGACCAAGGAAATGCTGGCCGCCATCCTCAGCCAGCGCGGCGCCTGCCTGGCGACACTCGGCAATCTCAACAATCAGCTCGGTGTGCCTCTCACGCTGTTGCGCCTGACAGCTCAGCACCGCAGCGCCGTCATCGAGATCGGCGCCAATCGTGCCGGCGAGGTTGCCGAGCTGGCGATCATTGCTGCGCCCGCCATCGGCCTGATCACCAACGCCGGTGCCGAGCATCTCGAAGGCTTCGGCAGCCTCGAAGGCGTCGCGCACGCCGAAGGCGAGATGGTGGCGGCGCTGAAGCCCGAAGGCGTGGCCATCATCAACGACGATGATCCCTACGCGCCGCTGTGGCGCGGCATGACGCGCGCGCGGGTGCTGAGCTTTGGCTTGAGCGCCCACGCCGACGTGCGCGCGACCGGGCTCGAGCTCAGGTCCGATGAACGCGGCTTCGTGACCCGCTTCACTCTGTGCAGCGCTACCGGCACCGTGCCGGTCGAACTGGCACTGGCCGGACGCCATAATGTTTGCAACGCACTGGCCGCCGCCGCCGCCGCCGTGGCCGCCGGCGCCACCCTCACGCAGGTGGCTGCCGGGCTGGCGTCGATACGCGGCGTGCCGGGCCGGCTGCAGTTTCGCACGACGCGCCATGGCGCCTGGCTCATCGATGATTCCTACAACGCCAATCCCAGCTCGGTGCGTGCGGCACTGCAGGTGCTTGCCGAGCTGCCAGGCCGGCGTTGGCTGGTGCTCGGCAATATGGCCGAGCTCGGCGAGCACGCGGCCGCCAGTCATCGCGACATGGGCACGCTGGCGCGCGCCGCCGGCGTCGAGCGCCTGTACACCTTTGGTGCCGATGCCGCACTGGCAGCGGATACTTTTGGCGCCGGCGCCGAACGCCATACCGATATCGACCAGCTGGCCGTGGCCGTCGACGCCGCCGTGCAGGCCGACGTGCGCCTGTTGATCAAGGGTTCACGTGTCAACCGGCTCGAGCGCCTGGTGGCGAAACTCACGGACGCGCCGCCAGCGCGACGGGTGGGCTGAATGCTGTACTGGGCCGCCAAGCAGCTTGCCGTCCATCTCTCGGCCTTCAATGCCTTCACCTATCTGACGCTGCGCTCGATAGTCTCGGCGATGTCGGCGCTGGCGATCGCCCTGCTGGTCGGCCCCTACATGATCGCGCGCCTGTCGCGCTACCAGATAGGGCAGGTGGTACGCAGCGATGGACCGCAATCGCATCTGCCCAAGGCTGGCACGCCCACCATGGGCGGCCTGCTGATCATCGTCGCGATCGTCGTGACCACGCTGCTATGGGCTGATCTCGGCAATCGACTGGTGTTGATCGCCCTCGGGGTGACGCTCGGTTTCGGCTTGATTGGTTTCTACGACGACTATCTGAAGCTGGTAGTGGGCAATTCGCGTGGCCTGGCGGCACGCTGGAAATACTTCTGGCAGTCGCTGGTCGGCATTGTCGCGGCGATCCTGCTGTACCGCCTGGCACATCACTCAGCCGCGGCCACCGCGCTGCATGTACCGTTTTTCAAGTCGGTGGCCCTGCCACTGGGCGCGGTCGGCTTCGTGCTGCTCGGCTATCTGATGATCGTCGGCATGAGCAACGCCGTGAATCTCACCGACGGTCTCGATGGCCTGGCGATTGGTCCGGCGGTCATGGTCGCCGGGGCGCTGGCGATACTGGCCTATCTGAGCGGCAACATGGTGTTCGCCAACTACCTGGCGATCCCGGCCGTGCCGGGTGCCGGTGAGCTGGCGGTATTCTGCAGCGCCATCGTCGGCGCCGGTCTCGGCTTCCTCTGGTTCAATACCTATCCGGCGCAGGTGTTCATGGGCGACATCGGCGCACTGTCACTCGGTGCGGCGCTGGGCCTGGTCGGTTTCGTGGTCCGCCAGGAGATTGTCACCCTGGTGATGGGCGGCATCTTCGTATTGGAAACCGCGTCCGTGATCCTGCAGGTGGCTTCGTTCAAGCTCACCGGCAAGCGCATCTTCCGCATGGCGCCGATCCACCATCACTTCGAACTCAAGGGCTGGGCCGAACCCAAGGTGATCGTACGTTTCTGGATCATCAGCATACTGCTGGTGCTGGCAGGGTTGGCGACCCTGAAGCTGCGATGAGTGGCGCCGTGCACAGTGCGCCGCGCACCGTGGTCGTCGGGCTCGGCAAGACCGGTCTGTCGGTCGTGCGCCATCTGCGCGCCCAGGGCGTCAGCGTTGCGGTAACCGACACGCGCCTGCAGCCGCCGGCGCTGGCGCAACTGCGCGCACTGGCGCCGGAGATCCAGGTGAGCACCGGTGGGCTGGACGAAAGCCTGCTGGGCGGCGCCAATGCCATCGTGGTCTCGCCAGGCGTGGCGCCCAGCGGTTCGTTCTTCGAGCGCGCGCGTGCCCAGGGTCTGCCATTGATCGGCGATGTGGAACTGTTTGCACGCGCGGCGCGCGCCGACATCGTCGGCATCACCGGCACCAACGGCAAGAGCACGGTCACGACACTGGTGGGTCGCATGGCGCAGCGCGCCGGGCGCCGCACGCGCGTCGGCGGCAATCTCGGTGAGCCGGCGCTCGAACTGCTGGATCCGTCCGCTGAGCTCTACGTGCTCGAGCTGTCCAGCTATCAGCTCGACACCACCGAATCCCTGCAGCTGATCGCCGCCACGGTGTTGAACGTCACGCCCGATCACCTCGATCGCTACGGCACGCTCGAGCGCTACGCGGCCTCCAAGGCGCGCATTTTCCGGCGTTGCGCCACCGCGGTACTCAATGCCGATGATCCGCGGGTGCTCGCCATGAGCGGCCAGGCTGCCAACGAGCTGCGTTTTTCGCTCACTGCCGAACGTGATGCTCATTACACGCTGCGCGCGCGCGGGCGAGCCATGGCTGGCGCGCCGCGCGGAATGGCTGCTGCCGCTGGCCGCGATGCGCCTGACGGGCCGGCACAATGCCGCCAACGCGCTCGCTGCGCTGGCGCTCGGTGAGGCCCTGGGGCTGGCGCGCGAGCCGATGCTGGCGGAGCTGCGTGAGTTTACCGGCCTGGCCCATCGCATGGCCCTGGTAGCGAAGATCGGCGGCGTGCGCTATATCGACGATTCCAAGGGCACCAACCTGGGTGCCACCGCGGCGGCGCTTGACGGCCTGGACGGGCCGCTGCTGCTGATCGCCGGCGGCGAGGGCAAGGGACAGGATTTTCGCAGCCTGGCCGGCAGCGTGCGCGGCAAAGTACGCCATGCGCTGCTCATCGGCCGCGACGCGCGGCAACTGGGCGCAGCGCTGGCTGGCGTGTGCCCTATCGATTACTGCGACACCCTCGAGGCAGCCGTCAGTGCGGCTGCCGCACTGGCGCGTGCCGGTGACACGGTGCTGCTGTCACCAGCCTGCGCGAGCCTCGATATGTTTCGCGACTACGCGCACCGCGGCGAGAGCTTCGCGGCGGCAGTACAGGCCCTGGTCAAATGAGCGGCGCAGCTGCCACCGTCATGAACCGGGCCGCTGAGCGCGCGCCCGCCGGTGCCAGCAGCAGCCGGCTGCGCCTCGATCCGCTCATGCTGCTGCTGGTCAGCGCCATTGTGCTGCTGGGTCTGATCATGGTGACTTCGGCTTCTATTACAGTCGCGGCGCACGAGAGCGGTGAGCCGTTCGCCTATCTGCAGCGCCAGCTGGTGTTGCTGGCGGCCGGCCTGGTGCTCGCGGCCATGGTGTTCGCGATTCCCATCGCGGTGATCGAGCGGCTGGCCATGCCGCTGCTGATTGCGGCCGGCGTCATGCTGGTGCTGGTGCTGATTCCGGGCCTGGGTCATGTCGTCAATGGCAGCCGGCGCTGGCTGCGCCTGCCAGGCATGAACTTCCAGGTGTCCGAGGCGACACGGGTGCTGGCGCTGGTCTACATCGCGCACTATTGCGTGCGCTTCGAGAGCGCCCTGCGCAGTGGCGTTGCGGGCCTGGCGCGGCCGCTGGGCCTGCTCGTGCTGCTGGCACTGCTGCTGCTGCTCGAGCCGGATCTGGGTGCCGCCACGGTGCTGTTCGTCACTGGCTTCGGCCTGCTGTTCATTGCCGGTGCGCAGCTGCGCTGGGTACTGGTGACGGTCCTCGCCGCCAGTGCCGCCTTGTCGATGCTGGTGATGTTCTCGGGGTACCGCATGCGGCGGCTCACGGCATTTCTCGATCCCTGGGCCGATCCCTACAACAGCGGCTTTCAACTGACGCAGTCGCTGATCGCCATCGGTCGCGGTGAGTGGTTCGGTGTCGGCCTCGGCGCCAGCGTACAGAAACTGTTCTACCTGCCGGAGGCGCACAACGATTTTCTGTTCGCGGTGCTGGCCGAAGAGCTGGGGTTGGTCGGCGTGGTGCTGACCCTCGGGCTGTTCCTGGCGCTGGCCTGGCGCGTGTTCGCACTGGCACGACGCGCCAATGATGCCGGGATGAAATTTCATTCCTATCTGGCAGCCGGGTTTGCACTCTGGCTGCTGGTGCAGGCCTTTGTGAACATCGGCGTCAACATGGGGGTATTGCCTACCAAGGGGCTGACGCTGCCGTTGATGAGCTATGGCCGCAGCAGCCTGATCGTCGCGCTCGCCTGGCTGGGACTGATCATGCGCGTGCACCACGAGGTCGCCGGTGGCGCGCGCGCGAGCGCGCGCGGGCGGTACGCATGAAAGCGCCGCTGACAGCGCCGGTGGCCATGATCATGGCTGGCGGTACCGGCGGGCACGTCTATCCGGCCCTCGCCCTGGCGCGTGAACTGCGCCGACGCTCCTGGCAGGTGGTGTGGCTGGGCACGCAGCGCGGCCTCGAGGCGCGCGTCGTGCCGCTCGAGCAGATTCCAATAGAGTGGCTCAGCATCAGCGGACTGCGAGGCAAGGGACTATGGGCCTGGCTGGCTGCGCCGCTGCGCCTGGTGCGCGCCCTGCGTGAGGCGCTGGCAGCGATGCGCCGCCATCAACCCTGCGTGGTCGTGGGTCTGGGTGGATTCGTATCCGGTCCCGGCGGCGTTGCCGCCTGGCTGCAGCGCCGGCCGCTGCTGATCCACGAGCAGAATGCGGTTGCCGGCCTGACCAATCGTTGCCTGGCACGCCTGGCCAGGGAAGTGTTCAGCGGTTTTCCCGACGCCTTTGGTCCGGGCGTCAGCACCCGCACCATCGGCAATCCGGTACGCGATGAGATCGCTGCGCTGCCGCCGCCGGCAGCGCGCTTCGCGGCGCGCAGCGGCGCCATCCGGCTGCTGGTGGTAGGCGGCAGCCTGGGTGCGGCGCGCCTCAACAGCGTGGTGCCGCATGCGCTGGCGCAGTTGCAGGGGCGCTTCAGCCTCGAGGTACAGCATCAGGCGGGCGAGCGCTGGATCGACAACGCCCGGCGCGCCTATGCCGAAGCGGGCGTGCGCGCGCGCGTTGCGCCTTACATCGAAGACATGGCCGAGGCTTACGGCTGGGCCGACCTGGTGCTGTGCCGCGCCGGCGCGCTCACCATTGCCGAACTCACCGCGGCCGGCGTGGGCGCAATACTGGTGCCCTATCCGCACGCGGTCGATGATCATCAGACCAGCAATGCTCAGCAGCTGGTCAGCGAAGGTGCGGCGCTGCTGATCGCCGATCGCGACCTGAGTGCCGAGCGGCTGGCCAGCGAATTGGGCGTGCTGTGTGCCGGGCGCGGCAAACTGCTGGCGATGGCCGAGCGCGCCCGCCTGCTGGCGCGCGGCGGTGCCGGCGCGGCACTGGCAGATGCCTGCATGCCCTACGCGCAGGTGGCGGCATGACCCAGCGCATGCGCCGCATCGGCACCATCCACTTTGTGGGCATTGGTGGCAGCGGCATGAGCGGCATTGCCGAAGTGCTGCTCAATCTCGGCTATCGCGTGCAGGGCTCGGACCTCAAGCATAACGCGGTCACCGAGCGCCTCGCCCAGCTGGGCGCCAAGATCAGCATCGGGCATCGCGCGGAAAATGCCGACGCCGCCGATGTGGTGGTCACCTCGACGGCGGTGGCCGCGGATAATCCGGAAGTGCAGGCAGCTATCGCGCGCCGCGTGCCGGTGGTCCCGCGCGCCGAGATGCTCGGCGAACTGATGCGCTTCAAGCAGAGCATCGCGGTTGCCGGCACGCATGGCAAGACCACCACCACCAGCCTGGTGGCCAGCGTGCTGGCCGAGGGCGGCGAGGATCCGACCTTTGTCATCGGCGGCCGGCTCAAGAGTGCCGGCAGCAATGCCCGCCTGGGCGCGGGCCGCTACCTGGTCGCCGAAGCCGATGAGAGCGATGCCTCGTTTCTGCACCTGCAACCGGTCATCGCCATCGTCACCAACATCGACAACGATCACCTCGGCACGCACGGCGGCGATTTCGCGCGGCTGTGCGACAGCTTCGTCAGCTTCCTGCACAACCTGCCGTTCTACGGGCTGGCGGTGCTCTGCCAGGATGATGAGCACGTGCAGAGCATTCTGCCGCGCGTCGGCCGTGCGGTCGTGACCTATGGCCTGAGTGAAGGCGCGGACGTGCGCGCCACCGCGATCCGCCGTGAGCACGCACGCACCAGTTTCGAAGTGCAGCGCAAGGGCAGCGCCGCGCCGCTGGCGGTTACCCTGAACATGGCCGGCCTGCACAACGTGCGCAATGCCCTGGCCGCCATTGCCGTTGCCAGTGAACTGGAAATTGCCGACGCGGCCATCGTGCGGGCACTGGCTGCATTTCAGGGCATTGACCGGCGCATGCAGCTGATCGGCGAAGTGCATACCAGCGCCGGCACCATCACCATCGTCGATGACTACGGCCATCATCCGACCGAGATCGCCGCGACGCTCGATGCGCTGCGGCAGAGCTACCCGGAGCGTCGCCTGGTGGTGGCGTTCCAGCCGCATCGCTATTCGCGCACCCGCGATCTGCTCGATGACTTCGCCGCCGTGCTGTCGCAGGTTGATGTGCTGCTGGTGACCGAGGTCTACGCCGCCGGCGAAACGCCGATCAAGGGCGCTGACGGGCGCGCGATCTGTCGCGCCGTGCGCAGCCGCGGCAAACTCGAACCGGTGTTCGTAAGCCGCGTGGAGAATATCGCCAACTCGCTGCGTGATCTGCTGCGCGACGGCGATGTGGTGGTGACCATGGGCGCCGGGCATATCGGTGCCGTGAGCCAGACCCTGCCGGCCAGGCTGGCTGCGGTGCGCGCCGTGGAGCGTCGCTCATGAACGTGGCACTGTCACCCGAGCTGCAGCTGCGCGTACGCCGCGATGAGCCGATGGCCAAGCACACCTCATGGCGGGTGGGCGGCCCGGTCGACATGTTCTTCACGCCACGCGATCGCCACGAGCTCGCCAGTTTCCTGCGCGCCCTGCCACCGGCAACGCCACTCTACTGGGTGGGTCTGGGCAGCAACCTGCTGGTGCGCGACGGCGGCATTCGCGGCGTGGTGATCTGCACGCACGGGGCCTTCACGCAGCTCGAGCGCCGTGCGCAGCGGCGCGTCTGGTGCGAGGCGGGCGTGCCCTGCACGCGGCTGGCGCGCCAGTGTGGCAAGTGGGAACTGGGCCAGGCGGAATTCTTCGCCGGCATACCTGGCACCTTTGGTGGCGCCCTGGCCATGAATGCCGGCGCCTATGGCGGCGAGACCTGGAAGCTGGTGCGCAACGTCGAGCTCATGGGTCGCGACGGCCAGCTGCGCACCCGCCAGGCCAGTGAATTCCAGGTGGGCTATCGACACGTCGTCGGGCCCGTGGCCGATGAATGGTTCCTGGCCGCAGAGCTGGAATTCGGCGCGCGCAGCGCCACCGAAACCGGCACCGTGCGCGAACTCAGTGCCCAGCGCCGCCGGACACAGCCGCTGGGCGAGTGGAGTTGTGGTTCGGTATTCACCAATCCGCCCGGTGATCATGCCGCGCGTCTTATTGAAGCCGCCGGCCTCAAGGGCTTTCGCATCGGCGGCGCAGTGGTGGCCGAAAAGCACGCCAATTTCATACTCAACGAGAACAACGCCAGCGCGCGCGATCTCGAGGAACTGATCATGCACGTGCAACAGACTGTGCAGCGTGTGCACGGCATCACTCTCAAGCCCGAAGTGCGCATCGTCGGGGAGGCGCTCTGATGCGCCTGCTTCACGATGCCCGCGGACTCAGGCGCGTCAGCGTGGCCGCCGAATTTGGCCGCGTGGCGGTGCTATATGGTGGCAGTTCCGCGGAACGCGAGATTTCGCTGCTGACGGGCGCCGCGGTGCTGGCGGCGCTACAACGGCGCGGCGTGGACGCGCACGGCTTCGATCCTGCACAGCACCCGCTCAGTGAGCTCTCGACCGGCGGGTACACGCGCGCCTTCATAGCGCTGCACGGCCCGGGCGGCGAAGATGGCACGCTGCAGGGTGCGCTGGAATTTCTCGGCATACCGTATACGGGCAGTGGCGTGACCGGTTCCGCCATTGGCATGGACAAACTCCGCACCAAGCGTCTGGCTGCAGCACTCGACATCCCGACACCGCAGTTCGTGGTGCTGCGCAGCGCCGCCGATCTCGAGCTCGCGCTGGCACGCCTGGGCGTGCCCATGATCGTCAAGCCCGCCTCGCAGGGTTCGAGCGTCGGCATGACCCGGGTCGAGCATGCCAGCGAATTGCCGGCCGCCTGGCGCGCCGCCACCCAGCATGAGCCGGTGGCTTTTGCCGAACCGTGGATCACTGGCGCCGAGTACACGGTGGCGATCCTGCAGGGCAGGGCGCTGCCCGCGATTCGCATCGAGACGCCGGGCGGCTTCTATGACTACGAAGCCAAGTACCTGCGCAATGACACGCGCTACTTCTGTCCTTCAGGCCTGGCGGCGGCGGCAGAGGAAAATCTGGCGGCCCTGGCGCTGGCGGCCTTCGAAGCCTGCGGTGCCGAGGGTTGGGGTCGCGCCGATTTCATGATGGACAGCAATGGCCGGGCTCTGCTGCTGGAAATCAATACCGTGCCCGGCATGACCGATCACAGCCTGGTGCCGATGGCGGCGCGGGCCGCCGGGATCGATTTCGATGAGCTGGCGTGGCGCGTGCTCGAGACCAGCCTGGTGCGCACGCCATGCTGAGCCTGCGCCGCAATAATCGTCGCGGCAATCGCCGCGCCGCCAATGACGAGCGCCGCTGGCAGCTGCCGGCGCTGCCGTGGCGCCGCCTGGGCGTCTATGGCGGAACCGCGCTGGCGGTCGTGGCGGCGGCCCTTGGCCTGTTGCTGTTCATCAACCAGCCGATCGAGCAGATCCAGGTGGCTGGCAGCTTTCAGCATCTCACGGCGCTTGATGTCGAAAAGTCGGTGCGCGCGCAGCTGCATGGCGTCGGCCTGATATCGGTGCGACTGAACGCCGTGCAGCGCGGCGTACGCGCTCTGCCCTGGGTGGAAGCGGCGAGCGTGCAACGCAGCTGGCCACACGGTCTGGCAGTGCGCGTCACTGAACAGCAGGCAGTGGCGCGCTGGAACGAACACGACCTGGTGAACACGCACGGCACCCTGTTTGCCAGCGATGCGCGCTTTGTGGCGCCCGAGTTGCCGCAGCTGGCGGGCCCGGCCGGCAGTGAGGGTGAAGTGGTGGCGCGCTACCTGGCGCTGCAGGGCCACATTGTCGAAGCCGGCATGCGCCTGGTGGCGCTGCGCCGCGATGCCCGCGGCGGCTGGGAAGCGCAACTGGACAACGGCGTGAACGTGCGACTGGGACGCAAGCAGGTGGATGAACGCAGTGCGCGTTTCCTCGCCGTGGCGCTGCCGATGCTCACGCAACGCGCCGCCGATATTGCCTACGTCGACATGCGCTACACGAATGGCTTCGCGATTGGCTGGCGCAGTGGCGCCACGCGCCTGGCCGGCAGTACAACTCTGGAGGATGGCACGCCGCATGGCTAAACGCACCGACCGACCCGTGGTAGTAGGACTCGACATCGGCACCTCGAAAGTGGTGGCGCTGGTGGGCGAGCTCGGCAGCGATGGCAGTATCGATATCATCGGTCTGGGCTCGCAGCCCTCGCGCGGCCTGAAGAAGGGCGTGGTCGTGAACATTGAATCGACCGTGCAGTCGATCCAGCGCGCGGTCGAGGAAGCCGAATTGATGGCGGGCTGTGAAATCAACGCGGTCTACGCCGGCATTGCCGGCAGCCACATCCGCAGCCTCAATTCGCACGGCGTAGTGGCGATCCGCGACCGCGAGGTCACTCACGCCGATGTCGAACATGTGATCGAGGCCGCCAAGGCAGTGGCGATACCCGCCGACCAGCGCATCCTGCATGTGCTGCCGCAGGAATTCATCATCGACGGCCAGGAAGGAATCCGCGATCCGATCGGTATGTCGGGCGTGCGCCTCGAGGCCAAGGTGCACATCGTCACCGGCGCCGACAGCGCCGCCCAGAACATCATCAAGTGCGTGCAGCGCTGCGGACTCGTGGTCGAGGACATCGTGCTCGAACAGCTGGCCTCCAGCTTTGCGGTGCTGACCGACGATGAGAAGGAGCTGGGTGTCTGCATCGTCGATGTCGGCGGCGGCACCACTGACATCGCGGTGTTCTCCGGCGGTGCCATTCGCCACACGGCGGTGATTCCCATTGCCGGCGACCAGGTCACCAACGATATCGCCGTGTCGATGCGCACCCCGACGCACTATGCCGAGGACATCAAGGTGCGCTTTGCCTGCGCGCTCTCGCAGCTCGCCAACCCCGATGAAAGCATCGAGGTGCCCAGCGTCGGCGATCGCCCGGCGCGGCGCCTGGCGCGCCAGACGCTTGCCGAGATCGTCGAGCCACGCTACGAAGAGCTGTTCAACCTGATCCGCGAGGAACTGCGCCGCAGCGGTTTCGAGGAAGTCATCGCCGCCGGCCTGGTGCTGACCGGCGGCAGTGCGCGCATGGAAGGCGCGATCGAGCTGGCCGAGGAAATATTTCACGTGCCGGTGCGGCTCGGCATTCCGCAGCAGGTGCGCGGCCTCGCCGATGCGGTGCACAACCCCATTTATTCGACTGCCGTCGGTCTGCTGCTGTACGCGCGCGAAAACCTCGCGCCGGCGGCACGCGGTGCCTTGCTGGGCAACAGCGTAGGTGGCGCATTGACGCGCATGAAGAGCTGGTTTCAGGGTCATTTCTAGTTTTATTTTCAACACGGGAGCTGACAGCCATGTTTGAACTGATGGACGCCTACAGCCAGAGCGCTGTAATCAAGGTAATAGGTGTGGGTGGCGGCGGCGGCAACGCTGTGACGCATATGGTGGCAAGCGGCATCGAGGGCGTGGATTTCATCTGCGTCAATACCGATGCGCAGGCGCTCAAGGCCTCGAAGGTGAAGACTGCACTGCAGATCGGCAGCAACATCACCAAGGGCCTGGGCGCTGGCGCCGATCCCGAGATCGGTCGCCAGGCTGCGGTCGAGGATCGCGATCGCATCATCGAGCTGATTGCCGGCTGCGACATGCTGTTCATCACTGCCGGCATGGGCGGTGGCACCGGCACGGGAGCGGCGCCGGTGGTCGCGCAGATCGCGCGTGAACTGGGCATACTCACCGTCGCCGTGGTCACCCGACCCTTCCAGATGGAGGGCAACAAGCGCTCGATGGTGGCCGATCACGGCATCGCCGAACTGACCAAGAGCGTCGACTCGCTGATCACCATCCCGAATCAGAAGCTGCTGACGGTGCTCGGTCCCACGACCACGCTGCTCGACGCCTTCAAGTCGGCCAACCAGGTGCTGCAGGGCGCGGTGCAGGGCATCGCCGAGCTGATCACCCGGCCGGGCCTGATCAACGTCGACTTCGCCGACGTGCGTACCGTCATGTCCGAGACCGGCATGGCGATGATGGGCAGTGGCGTGGCCAGCGGTGAGAACCGGGCGCGCCAGGCGGCCGAGGCGGCCGTGTCCTCGCCGCTGCTCGAGGACATCAATCTCTCCGGCGCCAATGGCATCCTGGTCAATGTCACCGCCGGCCTCGACCTGGCCATCGGTGAGTTTGAAGAAGTCGGCCGCATCGTCAAGGATTTTGCCTCCGAGGATGCCACGGTGGTCATCGGTACGGTGATCGATCCGGAGATGAGCAACGAATTGCGCGTCACGGTGGTGGCTACCGGTCTCGGCCGCCACGTGCCCGCGCGTACTGCCAGTGTGCCGGCGGCGCGCGAGCGCGAACCCGCGCTCACCGCGAGTCGTGAACAACCGGCAATGCGCATGGTCAGCAGGCGCGCGCCCCTGACCGCCAGCGACTATTCGGATCTGGAAAAACCCACCTTCCAGCGCCAGCGCGCGGTGGGCGATGGCCTGCGAGCCGAAGTCGCGCCGGCCGAGGAACTGCTGGATATTCCGGCCTTTCTCCGCCGCCAGGCCGACTGACCCCGGCGCGGTATCACAGCGGCGACGGGCGAGCCTCCGCCCGTCCCCTGTGGTACGGTAGCCGCTATGGTTGGACAGCGCACCTTACGTAACAGCATTCGCGCCACCGGCGTGGGCCTGCACACCGGCCAGAAAGTGCTTATGACCGTGAAGCCAGCGGCAGCGGATACCGGCATTGTGTTCCAGCGCTGCGATCTGCCGGGCTCAGCCGATATCCCGGCGCGCGCCGCCAATGTGGGCGAGACCACGCTCGGCACCACGCTCATTCAGGGTGAGGCGCGCGTCTCGACGGTCGAACATCTGCTCTCGGCCTGCGCGGGACTGGGCATCGACAACGCCCGCATTGAACTCAACGCTCCGGAAGTGCCGATCATGGATGGCAGCGCTGGCCCGTTCGTGTTCCTGCTGCAGTCGGCCGGCATTGAAGAGCAGAGCAGTCCGAAGCGCTTCACGCGTGTCCTCAAGCGGGTACGCGTGGAGGACGGCGACAAGTGGGCACAGTTTGATCCCTATGAAGGTTTCAAGGTCAATTTCGAAATCGAGTTCGATCATCCGATTTTCAAGCGCCGCATGCAGCGCGCCACCATGGACTTTTCGACCACGGCATTTCTCAAGGAAATCAGCCGCGCGCGTACTTTTGGCTTCATGCGCGATCTGGAGATGCTGCGCTCACGAAATCTGGCGCTCGGCGGCACGCTCGACAACGCCATCGTGCTCGACGACACCAGTGTGCTCAACGAAGGCGGCCTGCGTTACGAAGACGAGTTCGTGAAGCACAAGATTCTCGATGCGATCGGCGATCTCTACCTGCTCGGCCACAGTCTGATAGGCGAGTTTTCCGGCCATAAATCCGGCCACGGGCTCAACAACAAGCTGTTGCGTACCCTGCAGGCCGATACCTCCGCCTGGCAGGAGGTCACGTTTGAACGGGCGGATCAGGCGCCTATTGCTTACGTACAGACCCTGAGCATCCCGGCCACGGCGCTCGCGTCCTGAGGCTGTCGGGCTCAGCGCTCCGCCGGCGCCACCCGTACCGTTACTTTGCTGATCCCCGGCGCGCGCTCCCGCAGCGGCGCGGCAATGGCCGCTAACCCGTAGCGCAAGCGCGTGCTCCAGGCTGCCGAGTGGGTGAGCACCACCAGTTCGCTGCCCTTGGGAATGACATTGACAGGCGCCGCACGCAACTCTTCAGGCAGCATCGCCCTGAGCCAGCTGAGCCAATCCTGTTGATCCTGCTGCGCGCTCTTCAGGGCCTTCAGCAGTCCCTTGCCCTGCATTATGGTATGCAGGCTTTGCGGTGCCGCAGCAACTCTCGGCCGCAGGCGTACATAACCTATGGACGAACGCAAATCGGGACTTCTCTTCTTGTCTTGAGGGGGCTTCTTGGGCATAGTTTCCCGCATGATAACGGGGTTGCCGGAAATTCAGTCAATCGAGACGGGAAACCTGATTAACGGGTCTCTAACCCCATGAATGTTATCTTCTTTTCAAAGAAGCAGGGCAGGGCGCGCCACCTCAACCTTTCACATCCGGTGACCCTGACGCTGCTCGCTGTGGTCGGCTTGGGCCTCATGGCCGGTATCTTTGCCGCAGGCCTCAAAGTTGGCGTCAAAGGCGCCAGCATGGGTGCATTTGGCGACCCGGCGGCGGTGGCGGCAGAGCGCTCCGAGCTGGCATTGCTCAAGGTTCGTCTCCAGGAACGCATCGACGGGCTGGCGGTGCGCATGGGTGTGCTCAATGCCCATCTGGTGCGGCTCAACGCCCTCGGCAAGCGCCTGACGCAGATGGCGAACCTGAACAATCGCGAATTCGATTTCGATCACGACCCGCCGCTCGGTGGCCCCGAGTCGGAAGGTGGCGGCCGAGGTGCGCAGGTGCCGGACCTGTCGCTGATGATCAGCCAGTTTGACCGTCGCCTCGATTTTCGCACCACGCAGTTTTCGGCCCTCGAAAACGTGCTGCTGGGCCGCGAGCTCTCTGCCGATGTTCGCCCCACGGGTCGTCCGGTGCTGGGCGGCTACATTTCTTCTTTCTTCGGCGAGCGCATGGACCCCTTCAACGGCGAGGAGGCTTTTCACAAGGGCCTCGATTTCGCCAGCGATGCGGGCAGCGACGTGCTGGCGGTCGCGCAGGGTGTGGTCACCTGGGCCGGGCCGCGCGAAGGCTACGGTGTGCTGGTCGAAGTGAATCACGGTAACGGTTATTTCACGCGTTACGCGCATAACTCCCGCGTGGTGATTGCCAAGGGCGACACCGTGCAGCGTGGCCAGGCAGTAGCGGTCGTGGGCTCTACCGGGCGTTCGACCGGACCGCATGTGCACTTCGAGGTGCTCAAAGACGGGCGGCAGATTGATCCGATGACGTTTGTCGGGCGCTGACCGCGCACCGCCGCACACATACACCCTTTCCGGAGCCGGATCAGAGGCGCTGCGCGTACGGCGGGGCGTCGCTCCCGGATCTTGATGGGCTATGTGCGGGAACGCCATGAACCCATCCATGGGGGCTTCGGCCGCGACATCCATGTCGCGGACGATCCCGCAAACAGCCCATCAAGATCCGGGAGTGACGCCCCGCCCCTATCCATAGTGCCACTGGTGCCGCGCCGGACGACGTGCCAGTGCCCGTGGCCAGCGCGCGCGAGTGCTGCGTGGCGTGCCAGCGTGCATGTCCCCGCACGCGACGAATCGCCCGGGCGGCAGCGTGCGTAAACGTCGATGGATCGGGTGGTTGCAGGGCTTCGGCCCCTGCCGGGATCGTCGGCGACATGGATGTCGCCGCCGAAGCCCCCATGGACGGGTTCATGGCGTTCCCGGCAGGGGCCGAAGCCCTGCAACCACCCGATCCACTTACCAATTCCGCCCGTTCCCACGCGAACAAATTCCTAGCCGCACCGTCTACTTGTACAATGCGCGGTTCCCAAGCCCCGGCTGAACCCGAGACCTGGGCTTGCCCCGTTTCCAAAGGATGTACTAGTGCTTCAGGCCCTGACTCGCCTATTCGGCAGCCGCAATGATCGCCTCGTCAAGAGTTACGCCCGGCCGGTGCGGGCCTCCACGGCGTTTGAGCCGGCCCTGCAGGCCCTGAGCGACGAGCAGCTGCGTGGCAAGACCGATGAATTCCGCGCCCGCCTCAAGGCCGGTAGCGCGCTCGAGGCATTGCAGCCCGAGGCCTTTGCAGTGGTGCGCGAGGCAGCGCGCCGGGTCCTCAAGATGCGCCACTTCGACGTGCAGCTGGTCGGCGGCCTGGTGTTGCACCAGGGCAAGATCGCCGAGATGCGCACCGGCGAGGGCAAGACGCTGGTGGCAACGCTGCCGGCCTACCTCAATGCGCTGCCCGGCGGCGGTGTGCACGTCGTTACGGTCAACGAATACCTGGCACAACGCGACGCCGATTGGATGGGCCCGGTCTATAAATTCCTCGGGCTCAGCGTCGGCGTGATCCGCGGTCAGCAGGATACCGCCGAGAAGCGCGCGGCGTACGCCTGCGATATCACCTACGGCACCAACAACGAATTTGGCTTTGACTACCTGCGCGACAATCTGGCCTTCCGGCTCGAGGATCGGGTGCAACGCTCGCTGGTCTACGCCAT
>JBAVRE010000033.1:0-4898 GCA_049694695.1 Steroidobacteraceae bacterium
CATCCAGCGTGAGCTGGGCGATCTGGGCGTGGACGCTACGCTGATCGAGGAAGCCATTGCCGCCGGCCCCGACTGGCTGGCGCTGGCGCGCGATGTGCGCCGCCGGCGCTTTGGCCCTGAGGCACCCGAAGACTGGGCCGAAAAAAGTCGCCAGGCCAGATTTTTGCAATACCGGGGCTTTTCCAACGATCATATCCGCACCGCCATCGGACCCGACCTAGACCTCGATTCATGAAAGCAGACCAAGTACGCCGCGCCTTCCTCGAGTTTTTCCGTGAACGCGGCCATACCATCGTGCCCTCATCGTCACTGGTGCCCGGGAACGATCCCACGCTGCTGTTCACCAATGCCGGCATGGTGCAGTTCAAGGATCTGTTCCTGGGCAAGGAAAAGCGTACCTACCAGCGTGCGGTCACCAGCCAGCGCTGCGTGCGCGCCGGCGGCAAGCACAACGATCTCGAGAACGTGGGCTACACCACCCGCCATCACACCTTCTTCGAGATGCTTGGCAATTTCTCCTTCGGCGATTATTTCAAGCGCGAGGCGATACGCTACGCCTGGGAATTCGTCACCGGCACGCTGCATCTCGATCCCGCGCGCCTGTATGTCACGGTGTACAAGGACGACGACGAGGCCGCGGCGTTGTGGGTAAGCGAAGCGGGCGTAGATCCCGGTCGGATCACGCGCCTGGGTGAGAAATCCAATTTCTGGGCGATGGGCGACACCGGCCCCTGCGGCCCCTGCAGCGAGATTTTTTATGATCACGGCCCCGAGATTGCCGGCGGTCCGCCCGGCTCGCCCGATGAAGACGGCGATCGCTATGTCGAGATCTGGAATCTGGTGTTCATGCAGTATGAACGCTCCGGCGATGGCAAACTCACGCCACTGCCCAAACCTTCGGTCGACACCGGCGCTGGTCTCGAACGCCTGGCAGCGGTCATGCAGGGCGTGCATTCCAACTACGACATCGATCTGTTCCGCGATCTGATCAGTGCTGCCGCCAAAGTGACCGGCGCGCAGGATCTGGCCTCGCCATCACTGCGCGTGATCGCCGATCACATCCGCGCCTGTGCTTTCCTGGTGAGCGATGGGGTGGTGCCGTCGAACGAAGGCCGCGGCTATGTGCTGCGCCGGATCGTGCGCCGCGCGATCCGTCACGGCTACCAGCTCGGCCAGGAGCAGGCGTTCTTCTACAAACTGGTGCCGGTGCTGGCGCAGGTGATGGGCGGGGCCTATCCCGAACTGCTTGAACGTGTGGCGCAGATCGAGCGCGTGCTCAAGGCCGAAGAGGCGCAGTTTTCACTGACGCTCGCCAAGGGCATGGCGCTGCTGGAGGCGGAGTTTGGCGCCCAGCACAAGCAACTTTCCGGTGAAGTCGTGTTCAAGCTGCACGACACCTACGGCTTTCCGCCCGATCTCACCGCCGACGTCGCGCGCGAGCGCGGCTTCCAGGTCGACATGGCCGGCTATGAGCAGGCGATGGAATTGCAACGCGCGCGCGCGCGTGGCGCCAGCAAATTCAGCGTCGATCAGCGCGCTACCGCGGGCATCGATGCGCGCACCGAGTTCGTCGGTTACCAGACGCTGGAGTGCGAGAGCACGGTGGTGGCGCTGCTGCGCGACGGGGTCGCCGTGCGGGCGCTGCACGCGGGCGAGAGTGGTGAGGTGGTGCTGGCGCGCACGCCTTTCTATGCCGAATCCGGCGGGCAGGTCGGTGATAGCGGAGTGTTGTCGGTCGCCGCCAGCAGTACTGCCGGCGTCAGTGCCGCGCGCTTCGTGGTCAGCGATACTCAAAGGAATGGCCAGGCCTTTCTGCATCGTGGACAACTTAGCGCTGGCACGCTGCGCGTGGACGACGCACTGCACGCCCAGGTGGATGGCGCGCGCCGCGCTGCGATCCGGCTCAATCACTCGGCGACGCACCTGTTGCACGCCGCGCTGCGCAAGGTGCTGGGCACCCATGTCACGCAGAAAGGCTCGCTGGTTGCGCCCGACCGGCTGCGTTTCGACTTCGCGCATTTTCAGGCCGTGAGCAGCGAAGAACTCGCCAGCATCGAGCGACTGGTCAATGCCGAGATTCGTGCCAACGCCGAGGCCCAGACACGCCTGATGGCCTACGACGCTGCGGTGGCTGCTGGCGCCATGGCGCTGTTCGGCGAAAAATACGAGAGCGAAGTGCGGGTGCTGTCCTTCGGTGAATTCTCGGTCGAGCTGTGCGGCGGCACGCACGTTGGGCGCACGGGCGACATTGGTCTGTTGCGCATCGTCAGCGAATCGGGCGTGGCCGCCGGCGTGCGCCGCATCGAAGCGGTGACCGGCGAGGGCGCGCTCGACTACATTACGCGCAGTGAAGCGCTGCTGCGCGATGTCGCCAGCCTCATGCGCGGCTCGCGCGATGACGTGGCCGACAAGGTGCGTGAATCGCTCGAGCGCATCCGCGCCCAGGAGCGCGAGATCCGCGCACTCAAGGACAAGCTCGCCTCGGGCCAGGGCACCGATCTGGCCGCCGGCGCCGTGGATGTGCAGGGCACCAAGGTCATTGCCGCGCGCGTCGAGGGCGCCGACAGCAATTCCCTGCGCACGGCGGTCGATCAGCTCAAGAGTCGCCTGGGCTCCGCGATCATTGTCCTGGCCGCGGTCGAATCGCCTGACAAGGTGCTGCTGGTCGCGGGCGTGACTTCCGATCGCGTCGCGCTCATCAAGGCCGGGGAACTTGTCGGCGCGATTGCGACCTTAGTGGGTGGCAAGGGCGGCGGCCGTCCGGATTTCGCGCAGGCCGGCGGCAACAATCCCGCGGCGCTCGAAGCTGCGCTGGCGACGGTGCTGCCGCGAGTGCGTGGCAAACTTGCCGGTTGATTGTGCGCAGCGTAACTTGGATGCGATGACTGACGGTCTGGGGTGACCCGCAGTTTGGAGGCTGGAGCGATGTTGATTCTCACCCGTCGAGTGGGCGAATCCGTGCGGATCGGTGAGGATGTCACCATCACGGTGCTGCGTATCAAAGGCACTCAGGTGCGTCTGGGCGTGACGGCCCCGCGCACGGTAGCTGTACAGCGCGAAGAAATTTCCGGAGGCAGCAGGCCCGAAGAGTTGGGCACCGGCGAGAGTCCGATAGAGATCGCGCCCTGAGCGCCCTGCGCCCTGCGCCCTGCGCCCGCTGCCGCCGATGGCGCGCCTTTACCTTACTCCAGCCCGCCAGTATCATGGCGCCCCTGCCTGCATCACAGCGCCTATGACGCTGTAAAATATTGATTTATATAATCTTTTAGGTAATGACGGAGAGATGGCCGAGTGGTCGAAGGCGCGCCCCTGCTAAGGGCGTAAGGGTCAAAAGCCCTTCGAGGGTTCGAATCCCTCTCTCTCCGCCAATTACCTTTCTCAAGCGGTCTCAGACGGTCTCGAAATTGGTCGAAAACGTCTAAAAAACAGGCACTTCAGAGTCTCATAGCGTCTCACTGACGCTCTTTCAGTCTCCCGGCTCTGGTGGTATTTTTGGGCTCTGGTGCATTGAGAGCCAAACCCTAGAATCCGGCCCTCCTTCCCAGGAGGTGCCCAATGGCCCGAGCCGCCCCTCGCGATCCGATTTATCGGGGTCGCCGCTTCTGCGTAGAAACTATTGAACTGTGCGTCCGCTGGTACATCACGTACCGGCTGAGCTACCGCGACTTAGTCGCCATGATGGCGGAGCGGGGCGTTGTCGTGTCGCACACGACCATTCTGCGCTGGGTGCAGCGGTATGTCCCTGAGTACGAACGGCGGTGGGCCCGGTACTCCCGGCCTGTGGATCCTTCGTGGCGAATGGACGAGACAGCCGTGTCCGTCCGGGGCGGCAAGCACTACCTGTACCGGGCCGTCGATCGCCACGGAAAGTCCGTGGACTCGGTGCTGCGTGACGATCGGAGCATGGATGCCGCACAGGCGTTTTTCCGCAACGCCGTGGCGTCACAGTGGTCGCCAGGATGGCCGAGCAAGGTCAACCTCGACGGCAATTCTGCCAGCCACCGTGCATTGCGGCTCCTGAGCCAGGAAGATCCCAGGTGGAGAGCCGTCGTCGTCCGAGACCGCCGCTACCTCAACAACATCGTCGAGCAGGACCATCGCGCCATCAAGCGCCGCTGCGCATCGATGCTGGGGTTCAAGTCCTTCCGGACCGCGGCGGTCACGCTTGCCGGCGTGGAACTCGCGCACCGCATTCACAAGCGCCAGTTTTCGTTTGGACGCGCTGCCCGGCGACGAACGCTTTCCCTGAAGTGCTTGTGGGACCAGGCGCTCGCATGACTGCGGACCACTTGCTCGCAGACGCCTCCGAACCGTCAATGCACCAGAACTCACGGGTGCCCCAACTGACGGAGCTGTCGATTGGTCTCATCAAGCCTCTGCGCCGAACGATCAAGGTCACCGACGGTGATGGCCTGTACCTGATGGTAGTGCCGACGGGCGGCCGGTACTGGCGCTACAACTATCGCTTCGAGGGCAAGCAGAAGACGCTCGCCCTGGGGACCTATCCCGACGTGCCACTTGAATGGGCGAGGGCGCGCCACAAGGCGGCGCGGCGCTTGCTCGCGGCGGGTGTCGATCCGTCGACGCATAGAAGGGAATTGCGTCGTACCGCGATCAGGTGACAGTGCCCACCGCCATTCCTGGCGCCAGCAATCCGCGGGCAATGGCATAGGCACTCGCTTCCCTTCACCGCGCATCCCGGCGTAGTGGACCAAATGGTGCAAAGTATCTTTGCCCGGGCCCGAGTGACATAATTCGCCCCTGTATTCAGGGGAGCATAAGAACCATGAATCGTCGCGAAGTTCTCGATCTCGTTAGCGCTGTAGGGCTCACCTCAGTTGCCGGGGCGGCCATTGCCGCCGATGCACCGCCTGCCCATGACATGCAGAACATGCCCG
>JBAVRE010000034.1:0-1944 GCA_049694695.1 Steroidobacteraceae bacterium
CCGCTGGATATTCTGGCAACCGGTGAGCCTGAGAATTTTCACTTTGCCAGCCAAGAACTCCGATTGACGTCGACGGGGCAGGGGGCGCTATCGTACATCGGCGGGGTATATTTTTCCGAGACAACCCTGTCCGGCAATACCCATGCCGAACTGGGCGCCGACATTCTGCCGGCCGTTGGCATTCCCGAGATTCCGGACTACCGCGAGAGCGTGCAGACCAACTCGCACCTGCTGCAAAAGTCCTACGCGGCATTCGGATCCGCTACCTTCAAGACGTCGGCGCGAATTGCGCTGACCGCAGGTCTGCGGTACACGGATGAACGCAAGACCCTGGATTACGATCAAGTGGTTTCGCCGTTCTTCGTTGCACCCGACACCCCGGTGGGGTTGATCTACGCCTTCGCACAGGATGTATCGCCGCTTCGCCAGCGCTACTCAAAGGGCGTCTTTTCAGGCGATGCAACGGCGAGCTATCAATGGAGCCGGGATGTGCACAGCTATCTGCGCCTTGCCCGCGGCTATAAAGCGGGAGGATTTGATACCACGCAATCATCGACCTCCGATCCGGGGTCGCGCGCCTTCAACCCGGAATACGTTAATCTGTATGAGATCGGATACAAAAGCCTGTTCGCCGGGCGCAGCGTGAGAATCAACGCGGCGATTTTCTATTCGCAGCACCAGGACAAGCAGGAGCAGATCTTCAACGGCACCGATTTCGCGACCAATAATGCGGCGAGTGCCAGTTCTCGTGGTGCAGAGATCGAACTAACGCTGTTGCCTCGGCCGGATCTCGAGCTGAATCTGAGCGTTGGGTTCGCTGATGCTCACTACGGCCGGTTTGTCGATAAACTGAGCGGGGAGGACTACAGCGGCAACCGGCTGCCGCTGGGAGCGCGCTGGAGCATCGATTCGTCCCTGCAGTATCACCGTCCCGTGTATAGGGACTGGGGCGTGTTTTCACGTGTGGAGGGTGTGTACCACAGCGACAGCTTTACGACCTCGGATAACGACCTGAGTTTCCAGCAACGCGAGAACGTGATTCTGAATCTGCGGCTTGGCTGGGCACGCACCGATGAGTCCTTTGGAGTCTATGCGTGGGGCCGCAATGTTACGGATTCCCGATTCGTTACCGGCGGCTTCACTTTCATCGGCAACACCTTCATCAGCCGCAACCGCCCAACAATGTGGGGCGTCGAATTGCGCGGCAGGTGGTAGGAAACATGCTCTCCTGGTTCCAGCGTTACCTGATGCCGGGGCTGGTGTTCGAATCGGTCGTCATCGGTGGTGGTTATGCCACGGGACGTGAGATCGTCGAGTTCTTCCTGAAGTATGGCCCGATGGGCGGGTTGTTCGGCATGCTGGCCACGCTTGTGGTCTGGGGTATCGTGCTGGCGGTCAGTTTCGAATTTGCCCGAATGACGCGCAGCTATGACTATCGTACATTCTTCAAACATCTGCTCGGACCGGGGTGGGTGCTGTTTGAAGTTCTGTACTACATGACTTTGGTGCTGGTGCTGTCGGTCATCGGCGCAGCCTGCGGTGCACTGTTTGAGGGGAGCTTTGGACTGCCGGGGCTATACGGGACAGCCCTGATGATGTTCACGATCGGGTTGTTCGTCTATTTTGGCAGCGCACTCATCGAGCGTGCCTTGTCGCTGTGGGCAGTCCTTTTGTACCTGCTCTATGGAACGCTCGTGGTCATGTGTGTCACCCGGTATGGCGATGTCATTGCGGGAAATCTCGCGAATTCCCGGCGTGGCCATGGCTGGGTGGTTGGCGGCATTGCCTATGCTGGCTACAACCTGGCCTCGGTTCCGACCGTGCTGTTTTGCCTCCGGCACGTCACCTGCCGGCGGGAGGCCGTGGTGGCCGGGCTCATCGGGGGTCCGATGGCCATTCTGCCTGGCATCCTGTTCTATTTTTCCGTGCTGGCCTTTTATCCCG
>JBAVRE010000035.1:0-11107 GCA_049694695.1 Steroidobacteraceae bacterium
GCTCTTTGGTACGCGCGCCGGGTGGAAGGAGCTGGCTGCTGGGGATGAGGCCAAAATGCATGCCAAATGGTCGGTGCGGGTGGCGCCGGCGGTGCGCTACATCTACGCGTTCTGGTTGCCACGGCGGCGGGCGCAGCTGGCACCTTTAGATCCCGAAGGGCGACTGCATTGAGGGCGCTTCCGTGATTGCTGTGCCTCTGCGCGCCGCCGGGCGTAGCTGATGAAGACTTCGCCCGTCGGGGTTGCCGGAATGGAAGAGTCCTCGGTCATTCGGGCAGGTTCAACTTGCGCAGGAAGGCTTTGTAGCGGGGGGCCGTCCAAAGATTTTTCAGTTCACATTCTGCCTTAATGAACCAGAGTTCTGAGTCCTTTTGAATGTAGGCTCGGTCAAGCCAATGCATGGCTTCATCGAACTGGCCTCGAAGTGCATACACGTCGGCGATACCGACTGCGTTTGAGTCCGATTGGTCTCTCAGCATTTCCGCCAGCGCACCGTCGGAATCCTTCTTACGGCCGAGCGCGTGATAGACAATCGCCAAGCCCTGTTGCCTCGCTTGATCCGCAGTCTCCTGCTGCATCGCAAGGAGTGCGCCGTCACGGTCACCGCGCGCGAGCAATGTCAGACCAAGGTAGTAATGTGCCCAAGCAAATGTCGGATGAATGTCCAGCAAACGCCGCGTTGCAGTTTCTGCTTCACCTAAGCGTCCGAGTCTTGCTTGCAGCTGCAACAATCTCAGCAAATTATTGGGATCAAGGGGATCTTGAGCCAGTAAGGCCTTGATCTTCCTCAGCGCGTCGTCCCAATGGCCCAGAGTCAATGAAAGCTTGCTCTGTCCGTATAGCGCATCCATGCTGCCTGGGGCCAGTGCCTCTACCTTTTGCAATTCCCGCTCGGCGGCGCTCCAGTCCCAGTCGTAGACGATATAAATGTTGGCCAGGGCTGCGTGCGCCCCCGCATTGTTCGGGTCCAGCTTAAGTGCAGTCGCCGCCGCTTGACGGGCCTGTTCGAAGGCGGCAGCCGATGGCAAAAACCCCACTTGTGCTTGCAAACTTTTCGTCGAAGAAAGCCATACGGCCGCATCGGCGAAGCCTGGGTCCCGATCAAGCGCCTTCTGAAATAACGTGGCGGCCTCGTCCAGGCCCCCGCTGTCATGGCGATCGATGGCATGACGCCCGCGCAAGTAAAGGTCGTAGATTTCAAGGTTCTTCGGGATGTAGCGTGCGTTCACGTCATCGGGAGCGACTGTAAGGTGCAGTTCCCGGGCGACGGCACCTGCAATCGAATCCTGAAGCTTGAGCACGTCACCGATGGGCCGGTCATAGGTTTCAGACCACTCGTGTGCACCTGTACGCGTGTTGATGAGCTGAGCCGTGATCCGAACCTTGTCACCGGATCGACGTACGCTTCCTTCGACTACGTAGGCAGCGTTCAGCTGCGTGCCGATTGTGCGCAAGTCCTCGCTCTTACCCTTGAACGAAAAAGAAGACGTACGGCCGATCACTGTGAGCCCTGGAAGCTTGGCAAGCACATTGAGGATTTCCTCGGCCATGCCGTCGCCGAAGTACTCCTGGTCGTGCTTTTCGCTCATGTCGACGAAAGGGAGCACGGCGATGGATTTGTCGGAGATCGCGGCTGTGGGTGTGGCAGCAAGCGACGGTTGTTCTGCTGAGGGGTGTTTGGTGGGCCAGAACTTTGGCGCGACGACGTAGGCAAGCGCCGTCGCGAGTACAGCGGCCGAGGCGATGGCGACCCACCGTCGTTGCGACGGCGCGACCTTGCGATCGATGGCGAGCGGTTTGGCGGAAGCGCTCGTGGTCCCGGGCGTTAGATGGCTTCGGACTGCTTCAACAAGCTTGGCCGAGATGCCGGCGATGCCTGCCGGGCCGATGTCGATCCACTGGGATTCGCTCAGGAAATACTCGAATGCGGGGGTCAGCGGGGTGGCTGTCGTGCGCAGCGCGATGATGGCTCGACCCTTGGAGGAAGCGCGCTCGATCTCTTTGCCGACGTGTTTCGAGGCGAGTGCACTGTCGGAGAGCAGTAGCACCAGCGCCTTTGTGCCGCTGATCGCCCCGATGATAGCGTCGGCGTAGTGGCCGCCGGGGGTGACGTCCCGGGGTGCGATCCAGCAGCGGAGGTTTTTGCGCTCCAGGGTCGCGACGATGTCGTTGGCGAGGGCCGCATCCTGTGAGGCGTAGCTAATGAAGACATCGGGGGTGCCGGACTGGGCGTTGGTCGCCTGCCCTTCGCCGCTGCCTGCGGCTCGGTCGGGCCCCTTCCCCGCGTGGGCAGCCGGGTTCAGGAGCTCGGGGCCGGGTGGGGTCGCGGCTGGTGGTGGCTGCTCTGGCGCCATGGTGGTTCGTTATTCTCCCCTGCTCCGGCAGGATGCCTTTGTTGAATGGAGGATGCAATGAAAGTGGGCATTTTCAAGGCAGACGGCAACGTATTGCGTTGGCTCGGCGCCCAAGGCGCGCCTGGATTGGTCTTGCGTGGGCATCCGATTGCGACACGACGGAGCAACGGAATTCGAGGCCACTGCTATCGAAATCACCCAGCCATAGGGCGGAGAATTCCGGAAGCCGAGACAAAACGACGCTTTTGTTGAGGCGTCGACGGGCGAGCACATGCACGTGCGAACGGCCCGTCGGATAAAAAATGGCGGCTCTTTCGGGCCGCCTGGAGATTCGACGCGCACTGTGGCTTTGGGTTAGTCCGAACCGGGCCGCAGGCGTGGCCGATAATCAAGCTTGCCGGGGTCATCATAAACTTGTTGGTGGGAGTGTGCACGCGCGCTTCAGCGCGCTCCGGGGCATCGCGAGCGCCGGTACTGCGCATCAATGATAGTCTTCTTCGCGTTGATGCCGAACTGCCGTGACGGTAATCGTGCGGCGATCGTCGATCTCGAAGAGTGCGACATAGCCCGAGTGACCAAACGGGATCAGAAGTTCTCGCCAGCGGGGATTCTTCTGGAGCAGCGCCTTTCTACATGAGAATGGCGAGTAGGCCAGTAGATCAAACGCCCGTTCAATTGCCGCCAGTGCTCGCGCGGCCACATCCCGATCCCGTTCGACAAGAAATTCGTACAGCCGCTTGAGGTCCTCGAGGGCTTCCGCCGTCAGCCGAACCTTATAGGTCACGGCCGGGTGCGTGGCGTGCGTGCCAGCCGCTTGCGAAGCCCGGCAATGGCCTTGGCAGCAGGTACGTAGCCGCCTAGCGACCGCGCACGTTCGGCGCTCGCCATGCCACGCGCGAGAAATTCCAATTGGGTCTTGCGAAAATCGATGCTGCGCGACACGGCGTCCATGACAAAGGCGGACAGGGTTTCATCAGGACCCAGCACGCCTTCAGCGTCGGCGCGTAGCTGCTCTGAAACCCGCAGCGGCGGAATGGTTCGAGATTTGGCAGCCGCCATCACAACCTCTATTTGCATCGCAATTGCAATACACGTTATCGCAAAGCGGCATTGCGCGCAAGTGTGGCAAATGGTGGGTGTCGTGTGAGTCGTTGAGAGCTCTGGAGGGCGCCTTGGGGCTGGGAGCGGTCCGCAGGGTCTTCCGGGAGGGGTCATTCGTCTTTTGAATTGTGCGCCGCAGGGGCTGTACGCCAGTGGCGTATGGATTCGTGCACACTGCCCTGCCCTTACTGAACGGGCTGTAAAATGGCGGGCTGCAGGTGCATCTGCAGGAAGGGTATGACCCGGATTTCGTAGCCTTTAGGGTCATAGGCCAAGAAATCCTGGTGACGTGCGCCTTCGAGGATCCATAGGGACTTGGGTTGGGCCGCGGCGGCATAGAGCTCCAGCGATTCTTCGAGCGTGGTGTGCTCGTCCTTTGTGCCAGCAATGATGAAGACGGGAGCGCCCACCGCGGCGACGTGACGGATGGGCTCAAGATCCGAGGTGGCCAGATGAAATCGCAGCGGCAGTTGCCAGAGTAGCAATGGCGCTAAGGCGGGTGCCAGAGCACCGACGCGCATCCGCAGCCGATTTTCAACCGCTCGTGTTACGCGTGGATAGACAGATTCGAGCACCAGCGCATCGGCGCCGGTTGGCTGAGAGGCGAGGAGCGTCGCGGCGCCGCCGAGTGAGCAGCCGACGATGCCAATCTTTCGCGGCGAGCCCGTGGAGGATTTGAGCCAGGCGAGCGCTGCCGTGACATCGTGGGATTCCCGGTATCCAAAGGTGATCGCCTCACCAATGGTCTCGCCGTGTCCCTGCAGGTCGATGAGCAGTACCGAGAAGCCGTAGCGTTGCAGGAGCCTGGCGCGAGCGATCATGTCGGTTCGGTCGGCGCGTGCACCGTGAACTAGCAGGACCGCCGGTGAACCGGCGCCCGCGTCGACCCACCAGGCGGCGATCGTGTGGGCAACGCCAGGAATCGAAACGTCCCGCGCGTCAAAGCCGGCCGGACGCGTCACCGCGTGATTGATGGGATTGATAAGGGTCGAGCCGACGAGCCAGACGCTTGCCAGCGCGAGGACTGGCAGGGTCGCGGCGATATAGAATGATCGTTTCAAGGGCGAGGTGCCTGCGGACTCATGTCAGTGATGTACGCCAGTGGTGTATAGAGTCCAGTGCACGGCCCTGCCCTGCTCTGCCTGGAACCCGAAAACGCCGACAGGTCAAAACTCTTTGCCTAAACTTTCCGGAAGATCTGGTACAGGTACCTGGCGCAAGCGATCAAAGCTATAGGTAGCTCACTCCGGCCGATCGCCATCGATCGAGCAGGTCTACGTCACGCGGTCCCGCGTAGCCAAAGCCCGCGTGGTTATCCCAATACCTGAGTTGTTCGGACCTTGTCCCAGCAAAGGCGCTGCCGCCGAGGGCCGATACGCCCGTTGCAAGGGCGACCTTGAGAAACCTTCGCCGAGCAGGCAGGTAGTCACGCACTCGATCGTTCATGGTTTGAGGACACTAGCATGGACCGCACAAAGTGTCTGGTTTCGGGCGAATCAACTCTTAAGACGATTGGCCGTTCATGGCCGCGAGGCGGCAGCACCTTCCCCTGCTTGTTCGTCGATCCAATGTCGAGATTGCACTCGTGCTCAGTGCCTGGCAGCGTCGCGCCGGGCGTCGAGCAGTTTACGCAAGCGGATATTGATCATTTCCACCAGCACCGAGAAGGCCATCGCAAAATAGAGGTAACCCTTCGGGATGTGGAAATCCAGGCCCTCGGCGATCAGCGCCATGCCGACCAGGATCAGGAACGCGAGCGCGAGCATCTTGACGGTCGGGTGCCGGTCCACGAATTCCGAGATCGGTCGCGACAGCCACATCATCACGATGATCGAGACGACGATGGCGGCGACCATGACTGGCAACTGGTCGGGTCGCGCCAGGCCCACGGCGGTGAACACCGAGTCGAGTGAAAACACGATGTCGATGACGGCAATCTGCACAACGATCGCTGCCAGGCTGGCCATCACCCGGGCGTTGCGCTCCGCAGCCGCACCTTCGAGCGTGTGATGAATTTCCAGCACGCTCTTGACCAGCAGGAACAGGCCGCCGCCCGCCAGAATCAGATCGCGGCCGGAAATCTGCTGGCCCAGCAGCGCGAACCACGGCTTGGTAAGCCGCGTCAGCCAGACGATCGAGAACAGCAGCGCAATGCGGGTCAGTGCGGCCAGCGACAGGCCGATGAGGCGCGCGCGCCGCTGCTGCGGGCGCGGCACCCGCCCGACCAGGATCGACAGGAAAATGATGTTGTCGATGCCGAGTACGATCTCGAGCACCGACAGCGTGACAAATGCTACCCAGGCGCCAGGGTCATTGAGCAGCTGCCACATGTTCTAGGGCAGATCGTCCACCGGCTTGGAGATGGCAATCGGCAGCAGATGCTCGGCCTTGAGTCCGAAATCAAGCGCAATCGCGCTCGAGATGTAGATCGAGGAATAGGTGCCGGCCAGAATGCCGATGATCAGCGCCTCGGAAAAGCCGCGCAGCGCCACGCCGCCAAGCAGGTACAGGACCACTACCACGATCAGGGTGACCACCTTGGTCATAATGGTTCGCGACAGGGTCTGGTTGATCGACTGGTCGAGAGCTACCACCGGCTCCAGCCGCCGACTGGTCTCGAAGCGCTCGCGGATACGATCGAACACCACCACGGTGTCGTTGAGCGAATAGCCGATGACCGCAAGCATGGCCGACACCACCGGCAGGTCGAATGAAGTCTGCCAGAGCGAGAAGGCGCCGAGTACCAGGATCGGGTCGTGCAGCACGGCGAGAATGGCGCCCACCGACAGGCGCCAGGTGTGAAAGCGCATGGCGATGTAAATGAAGATCAGCGCCAGGGTCGCTGCCAATGCCAGCAGCGCTCCGGATTTCAGCTCACTGCCCACCTGTGAACCGACCACGTCGAGGCTGGTGATTTCAGCCTTGGCATCGATGGCATGCAATACTTCGTTGACTTTGGCACGCACCACATCGCCACTCTGATTGGCCTCGGCCGGCAGGCGTATCGCCGCCTCACGCGATGAGCCGAGATTCTGCACCTGCGGCTCATGAAAGCCCGCCGCTGTCAGGCCGGCGCGTACCGCGTCGAGATCGACGGCGTTCGTAAACGTAGCCTGTACCTGCACGCCGCCAGTGAAGTCAACCGCGAGGTTCAACCCGCGCATGAAGAATGAACCGATGGACACCACCATCAGCGCAATCGACAGCGCATACCAGATCTTGCGCGTCGACATGAACGGGAAATTCGTGGCCTTCCTGAAAAACTCCACGTCGTGCTCCTAACCGATCGACAGTCGCGCGACTTTGCGCTGACCGCCATACATCAGTGAAATCACCGCCCGGCTGCCGACCAGCGAGGTGAACATCGAGGTCATGATGCCCAGCGTCAGCACCACGGCAAAGCCGCGGATCGCCCCGCGTCCGACCACCCACAGCACCAGGCCGGCGATGAACGCCGTGACGTTGGAATCGAGGATCGCCGAATAGGCCTTGTCGAAGCCGGCGCGGATCGCCGCCTGTGGCGTCACGCCGTTGCGCAGCTCCTCGCGGATGCGCTCGTAGATCAGCACGTTGGCATCGACGGCGATGCCGACGGTGAGAATGATGCCGGCGATGCCCGGCAGCGACAGCGTAGCGCGCAACATCGACAGCAACGCGGTGAGCAGCACCACGTTGACCAGCAATACCAGGTCGGCCACCAGCCCGAAGCGCTGGTAGTACAGCGCCATGAACACGAATACCGCCAGCATGCCGATCACCAGCGCCTGCTCGCCCTTGCGGATATTTTCCGCGCCGAGGCTCGGCCCGATGGTGCGCTCCTCGACCGCAAAGATCGGTGCCGAGAGCGAACCGGCGCGCATCAGCAGCGCCAGTTCGGCCGCCTCGGCCGATTGCAGGCCGGTGATGCGAAACTGATTACTGAGCACGGCGCGGATGGTCGCCAGGCTGATGATCTTTTCTTCGGTGATGTCCTTGGTGACCTTCTGGCCGTCGACCTCATGCGTCTGGCGGCTCCTTTCGATGTACACCACGGCCATGCGCTTGCCGACATTCAGGCGCGTGTTGCGCAGCATGGCATCGCCGCCCTGACCGTTGAGCGTGACGTTGACCTCGGGCCCCTCGTTGCCGCTGCTCGAGGTGGCGTTAGTGAGTTGATCGCCGGTGGCAATCAACTCACGCTTGAGCAGCACCGGACGGCCCTCCATGCGATAGAGCTTTGATCCCAGCGGCGCGCGCCCGCGCGCCTGGGCCTCGGCAGCGCTGTTCTGCGAGTCTTCCAGGCGGAATTCCAGGGTCGCCACCTTGCCGAGAATATCCTTCACTTCCGCGGAATTCTGCACGCCCGGCAGCTGCACGTTGATGCGGTCAATGCCCTGCTGGGCGACGATGGGCTCGGACACGCCCAGCTCATTGACGCGATTGCGCAGCGTCGTGATGTTCTTCTGCAGGGCGTAGTCACGGCGCGCCTTGACCTGCGTCGGGGTCAATTCCATGTTCAGCGCCGGGCCCGTGGGCAGGCTGTCGACATTGAAGGTGAGATCACCATTGCTTTTCTTCAGGGCATCGCGCACCGCGAGCACATCGGCAGCCGGCGGCAGCGCGATGCGCAGCGCGTTGGGCACGTCGCTCTTGGCGCCGATATAGCTGGTCACGTCGAGGAACGACAGGTTGGCCGAGCTCAGCGTGCGCCGGAACCCCTGCTCGTAACTCTCGAGCAGCTGGCTGACGGCGCCGTTCACGTCCACCTGATAGACCAGGTACAGGCCGCCGCGCAGATCGAGACCCAGCGGCATGGGGCGCAGCCCCACATGGCGCAGCCAGGCTGGCGCGCGCGAGGCCGTGGTCAGCGCGGATATGTAATCGGTGGCGAGCGTGTCGTTGACGGTGTCGCGCGCCTTGAGCTGATCGGTAACGCTGGCAAAACGCACGATCAGCTTGCCGTTATCGATGTAGGCGCCGCGAAACGCACTGCTGTGCTGGGTCAGTGCCTGCTCCACCGACTGGCGCGCAGTCTCATCCATGGCGGCGCGGTTCTTGCGCGCTACCTGCAGTGCCGGGTCGGTACCGAAAAAATTCGGCAACGCGAACACCAGCGCCAGCAGCGTGACGAGCGCGACCAGCGCGTATTTCCAGCGCGGAAATTCCAGCATGGTGTTCTCAGCTGCTCTTGAGCGTGCCCTTGGGCACCAGTTGCGAGATCTGGCCGCGCTGCACCTTGATGCGTACACCCTCGGCGATCTCGACGGTCACGAAAGTGTCGCCGACCTCGGTGATGCGACCGAGGATGCCGCCACTGGTGACGACCTCATCGCCGCTGGCCAGCTTGGCGAGCATTGCCTGCTGCTCTTTCTGGCGCTTCTGCTGCGGGCGAATCAGCATGAAGTAGAAGATGGCGACGAACACCACCAGAATGATGATCTGGCTGAATCCGCCGCCGCCCGGGGCGGCCGCGGCTTGCGCGTAGGCAGGGCTGATCAAGTCCATGGCTAAACCTTCATGAGCGGGCTGGGCCCGAAAAAGGGCGGCATTATGCCACAGCAGCGGGCTCGCGCCGCGGAATCGCCATAATCCGGGCCGCCAGCGCAGCCAGCTGCCCGGCGGCAATAGCCGCACGGATCTGCCGCATCAGATCAAGGTAGAAATACAGGTTGTGGATGGTCCCCAGGCGCACCCCCAGAATTTCCCGGCAGCGATCCAGGTGGTGCAGGTAAGCGCGCGAGTAGCGCGTGCAGGTCGGGCAGGCGCAACCGGGGTCGAGCGGGCCGGTAGCGCGCTGGTGGCGGCTGTTACGGATGTTGATCACGCCGCCCGAGGTGAACAGGTGCCCATTGCGCGCGTGGCGCGTTGGCATCACGCAGTCGAACAGGTCCACGCCGCGCAGCACTGCCGCCACGATGTCGTGCGGATAGCCCACGCCCATCAGGTAGCGGGGCCGGTCGGCGGGCATCAGCGGCACGGTGTGCTCCAGCACCCGCAGGCGCTCTGCTTCAGGCTCGCCCACCGCCAGTCCGCCGACCGCCAGCCCGGGCCAGTCGCGTTGCAGCAGCGACTCGAGCGAAGCCGTACGCAGCGACAGATGCATGCCGCCCTGCACGATGCCAAACAGGTGACCCGGCGGAGCGGCGGGCGCCGGACGATAATAATGATCATGGCCGCGCACCGCCCAGCGCATCGAGCGCTCCATCGAGACGCGCGCCTCGCTCTCGCTGGCCGGATAGGCCGTGCAGTCATCAAAGGCCATCGCGATATCAGAGCCCAGCGCCCGCTGTACATCCATGGCGCGCTCAGGCGAGAGCTGCACTTCGGCGCCATCGATCGGCGAGCGAAAGCGCACGCCCTGCTCGCTGATCTGTCGAAGCCTGGCCAGGCTGAATACCTGGAAGCCGCCGGAGTCGGTGAGGATGGGTCGCTCCCAGCCCATGAAGCCGTGCAGTCCGTCGCGATGCAGGGCAACGATCTCGGCGCCGGGTCGCAGCATGAGATGAAAAGTATTGCCGAGCACGATGTCCGCGCCGAGCGCCACCAGCTCTTCGGGCGTCATCGCCTTGACGGTGCCATAGGTACCCACCGGCATGAAGGCCGGCGTTTCCACCACGCCGTGTGGCAGGTGCACGCGGCCACGACGCGCCGCGCCGTCACTGTGCAGCAATTCAAAGCGCAGCCTCATGTGCGCACACCGCTGGCAGGCCAGAGCAGCATGGCGTCACCATAACTGAAGAAGCGGTAACGCTGCTGCACCGCATGGGCGTAGGCCGCCAGCACGCGCTCGCGGCCGGCATAGGCCGCCACCAGCATCAGCAGCGTAGAACCCGGCAGATGAAAATTGGTGATCAGGCCGTCGACGATGTGAAAGCGAAAGCCCGGACGGACGAACAGGCTGGTCTCGGCTGCGCCGGCGCGCAGTTGGCCGTCGACTGCCGCCGATTCGAGTGCGCGCGCCACGGTCGTGCCCACGGCAATGACGCGTCCGCCGGCGGCGCGCGCGCGACGCACCGCAGCCACGACGCCGGCGCCGATTTCGTAGCGCTCGGCGTGCATCACGTGGGCGTCCAGGTCTTCAGTGCGCACCGGCTGGAAGGTGCCGGCACCCACATGCAGCGTGAGGGTGGCGCGATCAATTCCCCGCGCCGCGAGTTCATCCAGCAGCGGCTGATCGAAGTGCAGGCTGGCAGTCGGCGCCGCCACCGCCCCAGGCACGCGCGCCAGCAGGCTCTGATAGCGCTCGCGATCAGTGGCGTCCGGCGCACGGGAAATATAGGGAGGCAAAGGCACGGCGCCAAAATGTTCGAAGAACTCCACGGTCGGCTCGGGTAGCAGCACTTCCCAGAGATCATCGCGCTGCGCCACCAGGCGCACCGGCCCGCCAGGGCTCGCAATGGTCTCGGCGACGCGCAGCACATTGCTGGCGCGCAGGTGCACCAGCGCGCTGCGCCCGCCCAAGGCACGTTCCAGGAAAATCTCGACGCGTCCGCCGGTGGCGCGCTGCGCCGTCAGCCGCGCCGGCAGCACGCGCGTGTCATTGAAGACCAGCAGGTCATGGGGGCGCAGCAATTGCCGCAAGGCGCGGAACGGGTGATCGGCGCAGCCGGCGGTCGCGACGCTGGTCGCTGCAGCAGCGCCCGGTTCGCCGGTTGCGCCAGCCAGCTCCAGCA
>JBAVRE010000036.1:0-5495 GCA_049694695.1 Steroidobacteraceae bacterium
CGGCCGAACAGGCGCCGATGAGCTGCCTGTTGCTGGCGCAGCTGTTTGTCGAAGCCGGCGGGCCGGCTGGTGTTTTCAACGTCGTCAACGGACTCGGCGAAGTCGCGGGCCGCGCGCTCGCGCTGCACGCGGACGTCGCCAAGATCAGCTTCACGGGTTCAACCGAAGTCGGCAAGCTGATCCTGCAATATGCGGGTCAGTCGAACCTGAAGCATGTGGGCCTGGAATGCGGCGGCAAGTCGCCGCAGGTGTTCCTGGCCGACGTTGCCGACCTGGATCGCGCCGTCACGGCAGCCTACCGCGGCATCTATACGAACATGGGCGAAGTCTGCAATGCCGGTTCGCGCCTGCTGGTCGATCGCTCGCTGTGCGACAAATTCGTGCAGCGCTTCATTGAACTGGGCAAGGATGCCTTCCGGCCCGGCGATCCACTCGATCCGGCCACCACCATGGGACCGCTGGTGACGCGCGGCGCGCAGCAACGGGTGCTGCGCATGATCGAAGCCGGGCAACGCGAAGGTGCCAAGCTGCAGTTCGGCGGCACGGCACCGCCCGGCATGGATGCGGGCGCCTACGTCAGCCCGACGCTCTTCACCGACGTGCGCAATGACATGTCGATCGCGCGCCAGGAGATTTTCGGGCCGGTGGCGGCGGTGATTCCCTTCGATGGCGTCGAGGAGGCCATCGCCATTGCCAACGATACGATCTACGGCCTGGCCGCGGGGGTCTGGACGCGCGATCTCAACAGCGCCTTCCGCCTCGTGCGTGGCATCGAAGCGGGTGTCATCTGGATCAACTGCTTCGATGAAGGCGACATGACCCAACCCTTCGGCGGCTTCAAGCAGTCGGGCAATACGCGCGACAAGTGCATGGACAGCTTCAAGAGCTACACGCAGGCCAAGTCGGCCTGGTTCCGGCTTTCCTGAGGCGCGCGCGCCGGCGCTTCGGCGCTCAACGCTCTGGCAGCAGCCCCGCCAGCGGTTGCGGCCGCGCCAGGTGATGCCCCTGGGCAAAGTTGATACCCAGCTGCGTGAGCCGCTCCAGGGCCTCGGCACTCTCGACCCGCTCGGCTATCGTGGCAATGCCAAGTGCCGCAGCCACCTTGCTGATGGCCTCGACCATGCTGCGGTCAATCGGGTCGCTGGCGGCGTCGCCGAACAGCTGGCCGTCGACCTTCAGGAAATCGACTGGCAGGGACTTCAGGTAATGAAATGACGACAGGCCGCTGCCAAAATCATCGAGCGCGAAGCGACAGCCGCGTTTGCGCAGTTCCTGCATGAAGTACACCGCCTGCGACAGGCTGCTGATGACGGCCGTCTCGGTGACTTCGAAACACAGGCTGCGGGCAATCTGCGGGTCTTCGACCAGTGCCAGCAGCAGATCGAGAAAACTGCGCTCGCAGATGGAATTGCCGGAGAGATTCAGGGCCAGCAGCGGCGGCTCGCGGCCGGCGGCGATGATTTCCTTCAGGGTGGCGACGGCGCGCTCCACCACCCAGCGGTCAATGGCGCCAATGATGTTGTAACGCTCGGCGGCCGGGATGAATACCGCCGGCATCACCACGTCGCCATCATCGTCGCGCAGGCGCACCAGCAGCTCGTAGAAGGGCGGCAGCGCGGCCGCTGCGGCCCCGGTCGCCTTGATGGCCTGGTACTCGAGCTCGAGGCGGTTCTCATCGACCGCCCGCGTAACGCGGCTCACCCAGTACATTTCACGGTGCCGACCCGACACTTCGTCGGAATCGTAGACATGCACGCGATTGCGGCCGGCATCCTTGGCGGCGTAGCAGGCGATATCAGCGGCGCTCAGCAACGCGGCGACACTGTCGCTGTCGCCGGTAATTTCCACCACGCCAATGCTGGCGCCGATGCTGGCCGTGTTCTGCTCCCAGGTGAAGCGGTAATCGCGCACCGCCTGACGAATGGCCTCGGCAATCCGCGTCGCCTGCTCGATCGAGCAATGCTGCGCCAGGATGCCAAATTCGTCACCACCCAGGCGCGCGATGACATCGGCCGAGCGCACATGCTTCTGCAGCAGTGCGGTGACGTCGCGCAGCAGGCGATCGCCCGCGGTATGACCGCAGGTATCGTTGACCACCTTGAACTGATCCAGATCGACGTACAGCAGCGCGTGCGAGCCCTCGCCATCGCGGGCGCCCTGCAGCGCCTGTTGCAGGCGATTGTCGAACTCGCGCCGATTGATCAGGCCGGTGAGCGCGTCATGGCTGGCCTGGAATGACAGCGCGCGCTTGAGCCGCCGCTCCTTGGTGACATCGCGGAACACCACCACCGCGCCCACCGTCTTGCCCTCGCGATCGCGGATCGGTGCGGCCGAGTCCTGAATGGCGATTTCCTGGCCGAGGCGATTGATCAACACGCTGTGCTCGCCAAAATTGATGACCTGGTCCTCGCGCAGGCAACGCAGCAGCGGATTCTCGATCTCGTTACGGGTCACCTCATCGCGCAGCCGCAGCACGTTCATGATGGTGGCGCCGCGCGCCTCGGCGCTGCGCCAGCCCGAGAGCTGCTCGGCCACCGGGTTCAGGTATTCAATGCGTCCTTCGCGATCAGTGGTGATGACACCATCGCCGATCGATTGCAGCGTGACCTGGGCGCGCTCCTTTTCCTCGAAAATCACCTGCTCGGCGCGCTTGCGCTCGGTGATGTCGGCGATCGTGCCCTCGCAGCACAGCACCCGCTCGCGTTCATCACGCAGCACGCGGGCGCTCTCCAGTACCACGACCTGCGAACCATCGCGCTTGCGCAGCAGGCTCTCGGCGTTGTGGATGGCGCCGCTGCTGGTCAGTTGCTCGATGAATGCCGGACGCTCGGCCGGATTCCACCACAGCGCTGCCGCCGAGGGCAGCGCGTAGATTTCCTCGGCGGTCGTGTAGCCGAGCATCCTCACGAAGGCCGGATTGACCGCGGTCAGGCGCCCTTCGGGCGACACCTGATACACGCCTTCCAGCACGCTCTCATACAGGCCGCGGAAGCGCGCCTCACTGGCGCGCAGCGCTTCGGCCGCATAACGCCGTTCCATGGCGATACCCGCCAGGCGCGCCGCATGGGTGATGAGCTGCAGATCGGCTTCCTGCGGTTTGCCCAGCTGCGCGCGATAGACGGTCAGCGCGCCCAGTACCCGCCCGCCGGCAGCCTTGATCGGCAGCGCCCAGGCTGCCGCCACGCCGACCTGCAGCGCCAGTTCCCGCCGCCGCTGCCAGTACGGATCAAGTCGCACGTTCGCCACCAGCACCGCGCGCCCGAGATAGACGGCAGCAGCGCTCGAACCATTGCGCACATCGATCGGCGCCAGCTCTTCGGCGGCACGCAGCTCTGCCGGCAGCCGCTCGCCAATCACTTCGACGAAATTGCGTCCTTCCTGCCCCAGGCGGCTGATGGTGACGATGAAATCACTGCTGATCGATTCGACCAGTGTCACCGTGGCTTCCAGCACTTCGCGCAACGGCGCATCGGCGGCGATACGCCCAAATATGTCGCGCTCGCCCGCCATGATGGTCTGCGCGCGCTTGCGCTCGGTGATATCGGTAATGCTGGCGCGCACCAGGTTGACCGAGCCGGCCAGCGGCATCAGGCGCACTTCGGTCACCAGCGTTGGCGGGTTCGCGGGCGCGGACGCCTGCCGCGCGCGGTACAGCCACTCAAACACCTGCGGCGCCTGCCCGGCCGCGGCCAGCAGATCCCCGAGCTGCAGGCTGCCGAGATTCGCGCGGGTGACGCCGAAGAACCGCAGGGCATTCTCATTGGCATCGGTGCAGCAGCCGCTGCTGGTATCGATGACCACGATGACTTCTGGCGCACTTTCAACCAGCGTGCGATAGCGCGCCTCGCTGTCGCGCAGCGCCTGCCCGGCCTGCTCGCGTTCACTCATGTCGCGCAGACAGAAGACATAGACGTCGCGTCGATCGATGCGCACCAGGCTGGCGATCGCCTCTACCGGAAAGCGCTCACCGTTCTTGCGGCGCGCCTTGGTAGCGCGCGGCTCCAGCTGGCGCTCGCCGCGCTCGCTGGTCACGGCGAACGACTGCAGACCGCGAATCAGTGACCCCTGTACCGGCAGGTCCGGCAGCAGCCGGGCGATGGAGACGCCGATCACTTCCGCCTGCGAATAGCCGAACAGCTGCTCGCCGGTAGGATTGAAGACGCAGATGGCGCCGTCGGCCGTGACAGTAATGACCACATCCTTGATGTGATCGAGAATGGCGCGCAGCTGGCCCGCATCGGCGCTCGCCAGGCCCTGTGAAAACGAGCGTGCCTCTTCGGCCAGCAGCTGCATGGAACGCACGACGCCGCGGCGTTCGTCGTCCATCTGTTCATATTGCCGGCTGACCAGCGGCAGCAGCTGGTTGAGCACGGCGGCGGGGCTGGCGCCGGGGCCCAGGGTCTCGAGCTGGGCGCGCAGGCGTGCGTGCAGATCCGCGCCGTCGAGCTGAGCACCGCCGGGCACGCGCGCAGCGGGCTGCAGCGTGGGCACAAGCGATGCGCTCAGGGTTTCTCTTGTCATAATCCGCACACCAGCCGATCAGCTCAGGATCATACGAAGAGCTGAGGCGACGGCGCGTGAGGCGCATCGCGGATTACGTCTAAAGCTTCGGATCGATCGCTATCAGGGGAATCATGAAGCTGCGGGCGATCGAGCTGCTGCTGCTGTCGACCAGCACCGTTACCGCCAGCCCCAGCACGCCGGCTTGCCCGGGTAGTACGGTCACCTGCATCTGTTGCGTGGCGCCGACGGCCGGGGCGACGAAATCGACGCTTTGTTGGGATTGCACGTCCAGGCCGTCGCGCGGCTGGAAGGAGACATGGATGGCGTCGATTTCCACGCCCGGCGCCTGCGCCAGCGCCAGCTGCAGGCGCAGGGGCTGGCCGACGCGGGGCTGCTCGGGCAGTTTGAAGCGCAGGGTCACGGGCGTTGCCGTGGCTGCATTGCTCACGGCGGCGACCAGGTCGTCAGCCTCGGCGCCCGCTGCCGCCAGCCGTTCGTTGGCCAGCAGCGCCCCGGCCCGCGCCTGGGCCCGCGCCTCGCGCTGCAAGCGGGCGGCGTCGGCACCCTTGCCGCATCCCGACACCAGCAGGCCTATCCCCACCCAGGTGAAGCCGAGCAGGCACCAATTGTTGAATCGACCCATGTTCCGCGCACTATAACCCCATGGAGCCGGGTTCATCGAGCGTCTGCGACTGTTCGGCCAGATCGAGCACGTGCTGCTCCCAGAACCGCGCTTCGCCAAACCAGGGGAAGGCGCGTGGAAAGGCCGGGTCTAGCCAGCGTTCGGCGATCCAGGCAGCGTGATTGAGCATCCGCACGGCGCGCAATGCCTCGATCAGATCGGTCTGGCGATGATCGAGCGTCGCGAAGCGCTCATAGCCGGCCAACAGCTCACTCCACTGGTGGCGCCGCTCGTCCGGGTTGCCCGACAGGAACATCCATAAGTCCTGTATGGCTGGCCCGTTCAGGCAATCGTCCAGGTCGACAAACAC
>JBAVRE010000037.1:0-1793 GCA_049694695.1 Steroidobacteraceae bacterium
GCGCAAGGCTGCTGCCTGGGTTGCCTGTCCGGCAGCGGCTGCTGCGCCATGGGTGCTGCCGGTTCCAGAACAGCCCTGCGGTTTCGAGCCGGCGCTGGCGCCTGCAGTACCGATTCCAGGCAAAGCATTCGTGGACTTCCAGAACGACGTGACCACGCGGGATCTCGCCGACGCCCACGACGAGGGCTACCAGTCGGTCGAACATCTGAAGCGCTACACGACATTGGGCATGGGTACCGATCAGGGCAAGACCAGCAACCACAATGCGATCCGGCAGATGTCGCTGCTGCGCGAGTCCACCATGCGCGAGACGACCACCTTTCGTCCGCCGTTTGTGCCGGTGTCCGTTGGCGCGCTGGCGGGGCGCGCCATCGGCCGGCACTTCCGGCCGACCCGGCGCTCGCCGCTGCACGACTGGCACCTGGCAAATGGCGCAGTGTTGATCGAGGCGGGCCCGTGGCTGCGCGCCTGGTATTACCGCTGGGCCGGCGAAACGCCGGCTGCAGCCTATGTCGAGGAGATGCGCCTGGTGCGCGGGGCGGTCGGCATCGCGGACGTCTCTACGCTCGGCAAGATCGATGTGCAGGGGCCGGACGCCGCGGAGTTTCTCAACCGTGTCTACGTCAATGGCTTTGCGAAGCTGGCCATCGGCAAGGCGCGTTACGGCGTGATGCTGAATGATGACGCGACCGTGCTCGATGATGGCACGACCGCTCGCTTCGGTGAGACGCGTTACTTCATGACCACCACCACGGCACAGGCTGGTGAAGTGATGTCCTGGCTCGAGTTTCTGCTGCAGACGGCGTGGACCGACCTGAATGTGCAGGTCGTCTCGGTGACGGATGAGTGGGCCGGCATGTCGGTGGCCGGACCGCGTGCCCGCGCAGCGCTCGAACTGGCGCTACCGGGCATTGACGTCTCCGACGCAACGCTCCCGCACATGGGAGTGCGCGAACTGAGCTACGATGGCGTGCCGCTGCGGCTGCTGCGCCTGAGCTTCTCGGGCGAACTGGCCTATGAACTGTATGTGCCAGCCAGTCATGGCGTGGCACTGTGGGATCAGCTGCTCGCACGCGCGGCGCCACTCGGCATCAAACCCTACGGCCTCGAAGCACTCGCGAGCCTGCGGATCGAGAAGGGACACGTTGCCGGTCTCGAGCTCGATCATCGCAATACGCTCGACGATCTCGGGCTTGGCAAGATGGCCGGGCGCGACAAGGCCTACGTAGGGCGTGAGCTGCGCGCACGCCCCGAGCTACAGGCGCCCGATCGCTGGAGTCTGGTCGGCCTCGAATGCCTCGAGCCGGCCGCCCGACTGCGGGGCGGCGCGATCCTGTTCGCGAACGACGAACCACTGGCGGGCCACGGCCGCGGCTACATCACCTCGGTGACCTGGTCGACCGAGCGCCAGCAATACATCGCTCTGGGTCTCTATCAGGGCGGCCTGCAGCATCTGGGCGAGACGGTCGTGTGCGCCTATCCGCTCAAGGGAGAAACGGTGCGAGCGCGGATCGCCGCGCCACTATTCCTCGATCCTGAGGGAGTGCGGCTGCGTGTTTAAGCGTCATTCGCCGCTGGATGAGTCCATCGCCGCTGGCGGCCGCGCCGGGAGCGCCGGCGGCAGGGCCTTGCGCCTCGGCCTGCTCCACGACTGGGAGCTCGTGCAGATCGGCGCCTTCGGGCTAGCCACTGCGCCGCTCGACGCGGCGCTCGGCAGCGTGCTCGGCACCCCGCTGCCGACCTCGACTTCACTGGTGCAGCGTGCTGGCGCGCACCGGCTGTATCGCATCGCC
>JBAVRE010000038.1:0-4692 GCA_049694695.1 Steroidobacteraceae bacterium
TTGGGCATGTAGTCGTCCGCGCCGGAATCCAGTCCGCGCACGCGTTCCTCGGCAGCACTGCGCGCTGTCAGCATGATGACCGGTACGTAGTGGCCGGCCTCGCGCAGCTGCTTGCAGAAGCTGTAGCCGTCGCCGTCGGGCAGCGAGACGTCCAGCAGGATCAGATCGATGGCTGCGGCCTGCACCAGCTGCGCGGTCGCATCGCGGACGGTGCGGGCAATGATCACGCGATAGCCGTCGAGTTCCAGATTGAGCTTCAGGCCGGCAGCCAGGTGTGCTTCGTCTTCGACGACCAGCACCGTGGCGGCCGAGGCCGCGGCCGTGCCGGCGGTATCCTCTCCCGCAGTCATGATCCGCTGGCCTCCACGGTTGCAATGCCCATCGGCAGGCGCACGAACAGGGTGGTGCCATTATTCGCACCGGCCGATTCAGCCCGAATGCTGCCACCCAGGCTGCGCAGCAGCTGCGCCACCACATAAAGGCCCAGGCCGGTACCGCTGCGCTCATTCACGGCCGGGCTGGGCACGCGATGGAAACGTTTGAAGATGCGCTTGAGCTGGGTGCGCTCGACGCCTATGCCCTGGTCACGCACGCGGATTTCGATCTGCCCGGATTTTGCGGGACGCAGCGTCACCTCCACCGGCGGTGGCGGCGAGGGGGAGTATTTGACGGCATTGTCGAGGATGTTCTTGATGATGGTTTCCAGGGCGGTCGGGTCGGTAGTGATCTCCAGCTGTGCGGGTGCGACCAGGTGAAATACACCGGTATCCAGGTTGTAGCGGCGGCAGATGCTGCCGATGGCCTCTTTCAGCAGCTGTGTGAGGTCAACCACCGTCCAGGTCTGCGCACGCCGGCCATGAGCGATGCGGCTGGCCTCGAGTATGTCATCGACAAACACCGACAGGCGTTCGACGTCGGTGCGCATCATCTGGCGCAGCTCGAGGCGTTGGGGTGGCGACAGACCCTCGCGATCGAGGGTATCGAGGCACAGCCTCATGGAGGCCAGTGGGCTCTTGAGTTCATGCGTGACCGAATCGATGAAAGTCTGCTGGCGCCGCCCCTCGAGGATTTCCCTGACCAGCGACACGCTGAACAGGATGACAACACTCATCACGACGGCCAGGGAGATGATGCCGCCCGCCAGCAGCCACAGATTGCCCCACAGCGCGCGCGTCAGCGACTGGTTTTCGTGGATCACAAAGATCCAGCCGATCAACATCATGACCGTAAGCAATACCGCGATCGTGCTGAGCACGATTGGCCCGGATATCGAACGATTGAACCGTCTTGGCATGTGCGACAACCCTGTGGATCAGTGCCTGGTCCGCGCCCACATGTTACACGCGCTGCGGCAAAGGCATGCGCTCCATGAGGTAGCAAAGGCAATCCTGCTGGATCGCCCGCTGATCGCGCGTCAGCATTGCCGGTATGCACGCGAGCTTGAGCGTCAGCATGCCCTCACTCAGCCCAAAATACTGTTCAGTCACGTCGCGGCCTTCAGCCGTGGCGCGCAATGCGTCGGCCGATGAGCAGCGCGCCAATGCAGCGCCGGCCGGCAGTTCCCGGAAGTTGAAGTGGTCCAGATCGGGCACGAACATCAGGTCGGCAGCGTTGCCGTCAAAGCTCAGACTGGCATCGGCGCGCGGCTTGACAATCGCCACTGTGTGAAACAGGTGCAGATCGCCGCTCGCGACGGCATGGCGCGGCAGGGCATCGAGGTGCAGACAGGCATCGAGCAGGCTGGTCGCCTGTTCGGTGCCCGCCAGGTCACCGATCTGACCGCACTCACAGGTAATCGCCGGCGCGAGCGCGGCAAACGCGGCGGCCTGCACGCCGGCGGGTGCGCGAAAGTACACGGCGGTCCGGCTGAACAGGCGGGCCAGCTGCAGGCTCGCAGCATCCGATACGGTCACGCAGGCGCAGTGCGGGTTCAGGCCAGTATTGTTGTGCAGGTCGACGCTGGCGAATACGCCACGTTCGCGCATCCGGGTGACGACGGATCGCATCATTCGCGTCTCGTCGCAATCGGGCGTCGCCGTGCCTGGCCATACCCGGTTGTTATCGGGTTCTCCTTCCCGGCGACGCAGGCCACTGCGCGCGGCAGCGACATTGCCGACAAAGACCGACAGCGCCCGCGGCAGGGTTCGTCCGGCGTAGCGCTTGAGGATGTTCTGAACTGCGAGCAGGCCGACATCCTCGTTGCCGTGCAGCAGGATCGAGACAAATAGCGCGGGCTCACGCCGGCCGGGTAGATGGACGAGCGTAGGGCCCGGCAGAATGGCGTACAGATCGCGCGCCTTGACGGTCAGAAACTCCTCGGGAAAACGCTCGGGTTCGTGCAGTTGCACGCCAATCACAAGGTCCACTCGTGCACGCATGCTTCGCTGCGCTGGCGCGCGGCGTATTCGAGCGTGAGCAACGCGCGATCAGGGCCATGGCGTTCAACAAAGGCGCTTTGCCAATGGCTGCCGGTACGACCCGAGCGCGCGCGCTGCTCGATAATGCCCAGGGCGCGGCTCGTATAGTGGCCGCTGGCCCCGAGTAGTTGCAGGCCGGCGTGCGCAGCGGGCAGCAGTTCCGCGAGGATCTGTTGGCCCAACAGCCTCTGGCTGCCGTCTGCGCACATCACGGTGGCGTTGCGCCCCTGCCGGGCAGCAGCATAAAAATTGCCGCGCGCGGCGGCGAAGGGCAGGCGCGTTTCCGGCGGTACCGGCTCGGCGGCCAGCGCTGCTACCAGTCCGTAATAGAAAACGAGGTTGGCCATCATGTCGGCGACTGTAGGTCCGGCCGCCATGACGCGATGCTCGATCCGCAGGTGCGGCGTCCCCTGGTCATTGAAGCCGATCAGCGGTCGGTTCCAGCGCCAGATCGTGCCATTCTGCAGACGCAGGCGAGCCAGCCGGGCGGCATCCTGCTCGAGGACAATAGGCAGCATGATCGGACAGCGGTCGGTGTTCTCCCGAAACACTTCCACGAGCGACCAGCTGGCGTATCCGGTACCGAAGCTCACGCGCGGCAGACACTCGCGGATGCCTGCATCGTCGGTTCCGACCGGAACGGCCTGCTCGAATAGCGGATGCGGGTCTCTTCCCACAAGCGGCGTCCAAACAGGGACGGTGAATTCGCGCCGAGGGCAACCGTGGCGGCGGATGCGATGATGGAGGCATTGAAGCAGCGCACAGCGGTCTCGGGCGTGACCTGCAGATGGCCCTGAAGAGAGGTCGTTCCCGCCTCGAGCATCACGTCGCGGTGCGCCGTCCGCAGTATCTCAATGCCGGCAATCTCCAGTTCTATCAGCTGGCCGTGCCGCTGCCGCAGGACCTGTTCGTTGAGCGCCCGATAGCGATCCGAGTTGGACATGTTGGCCGGACAGAGATCACGATCCTCAAGGGTAGGCAGGATGCCGATCGAAACCAGATCGAGCCCGAGGGTCCGCGCCACGCTGCGGCAATGCGACCAGATGTTCAGGAGCTGCGCGTGCAGGCGCTCAAGTCCCGGGTCGGTGACTGGCTGCGGTGTCGCATTGATTTCTACATTGAAGCGCGCCAGTTCGGTTACCACGTCCGCGCGGTTCACCGCCAGCAGATAGGCTTCGTTGCGCGCCGCCGGCCGGCCATCGGGATGGATCAGCCAGGCCTCGAGTTCCAGTCCCGCCATGGGGGCAGAGCGGTCGAAGCGGTCGGCTTCGACCCAATCGTGCAGCAGGTCGGTCTCATGCTTCAGGCGTGACCGAAACCGCGCGAAGTCTTCATGGCGAAAATGATGCGCGTGGATTGCCTGTCCCATTGCTCCTCCAGCACCCAGGATTGTGGGTCACGCGCCTTGGCGCGTGCACCAGCGATATTGATCAGCGCCCGGTTCGCACGCACATGTTACACGCGTCACCATGGATATCGTGGTTTGAGTGGTCCCGTGCTCACTCGCCGCGCGTGGCGATGCGCAGGGCGTCCCAGCTCCCGTCCGCGCTCCAGCCACCGTCCACGGGCAGACTGACCCCGTTCACAAAGCCGTTGCGTTCGCTGTCGGCAAGAAACGCTATCGTCGCCGCCACATCCTCCGCCCGTGCAAAGCGCGCCATCGGCACGCGGTTGACGATGTCCGCGTCGGAGTACGCGCCGCTCTGCTGATCGCGCTGATCCATTTCAGTCTTGATCCAGCCCGGGCACACGGCATTGACGCGCACGCCGCGGCCACCCCATTCCGCGGCCAGTGTGCGTGTCAGTCCGATCAGGCCGTGTTTCGAGGCGTTGTAGGCGCTGCGGTGGATGATGCCCGCGAGCCCGGCGACGGAGGCCACATTGACGATGCTGCCAGAGCCGCGCCGGAGCATCGCTGCACCAAAGTACTTGCACATCAGGAACGGCCCCTGCAGGTTGACACGCATTACCTGCTGCCACTGCTCCAGGGTCGTCGCTTCCGCGGCGCAGATCAGGCTGATCCCGGCATTGTTGACCAGTACGTCGAGCGGGCCGTAGGCGTCAAGACTCGAGGCGGCACAATCCCGGACAAAGGACTCGGACGAGACATCGCCCGACCAGCCCACGGCCTCGCAACCCAGCGATCGCAATCGTGCGATCGTCCCATCGAGTGCCTGCAGGTCCATCAGCAGGACCCGGTACCCCTGCTGGCCCAGCAGCGCTGCCGTGGCGAACCCGACCCCTTGAGCGGCGCCCGTCACCAATGCCGTCTTGC
>JBAVRE010000039.1:0-22640 GCA_049694695.1 Steroidobacteraceae bacterium
CGCGTCTGGTCAGTGCGCGCGCGGATTTTGAACGTGCGCAGCGGTTGCGGGCGCAGGATTACGTGAGTGCCGCCGCTCTGCAGCGTGCGCAGGCGGCTCTGGCCTCGGCCGAGGCCGAGGCGCAAGGCACGGCAGCCCAGGCGCAGGCCGCGCGTACACGGGCCGCCTGGCACACTGTGACGGCGCCGTATTCCGGCCGTGTCACTGATCTTTGGGTGAGCGCCGGGGATCTGGCCACGCCCGGCATGCCACTGCTGGCGCTCTATGACCCGGCGGCGCTGCGCGTGATTGCGCAGCTGCCCGAATCGCTGGCGGCGCGTGTCCAGTCAGGCCAGGTGGCCCAGTTGCTGGTCGCTGACGCGGCGCCCATGGCGATCGCCAGCTGGCGCGTGATCGCCGCCGTTGATCCTGCGACCCACAGTGTCGAGGTGCGGGCCGAGCTGCCGGAGGGAAGTGGGTTCAAGCCGGGGCAGTTCGCACGGCTGCTGTTGCCGCTGCAGGACGCCACTGCGCAAGTGCGAATTCCGCTCAGCGCACTGCTGAGACGCAGTGAAGTCACTGCGGTCTACGTGGTGGACGCCAACGGCGCTGCGCATCTGCGCCAGGTGCGGCTCGGGCCGGTGAGCGGCAATTCGGTAACGGTGCTGGCGGGGCTGCAGGCCGGAGAAAAAATCGCGCTCGATCCTGTGGCTGCCGGGAAGCGCTAGGCAATCTCATGGGTGTCGCTGGTCGCATTGCCAGGTACTTCCAGTCCGCGCGCATCACGCCGCTGCTGGCCCTGGTGGCGTTGCTGATGGGTCTGTTCGCGGCCCTGGTGACGCCGCGGGAAGAGGAGCCGCAGATCAATGTGACCATGGCCAACGTGCTGATTCCCTATCCTGGCGCTTCGGCGCAGCAGGTGGAACAGTCAGTCGCGGGTCCGGCCGAACAGGTGCTCGGGCAGATGGCGGGTCTCGAGCACGTGATGTCAGTGTCGAGGCCTGGCATGGCCATCATCACGGTGCAGTTCAAAGTCGGCGTGCCCAGGACCGAGGCGCTGGTGCGGCTCTACGACACGCTCAATTCCAATCGCGACTGGCTGCCCGCGGGGCTGGGCGTCGGCGAACCGATCGTCAAGCCCAAGGGCATTGATGATGTTCCCATCCTGACGGCGACTCTCTATGACCAGCGGCCCGGCAGCGGTGGCTTTGAGCTTGAACGCATCGCCCATGCCATGGAAGCCAATCTGAAACGCGTGGCGGGAACGCGCGAGGTGATGACGATCGGCGGGCCGAAGCGCGCGATCAACATCGTGCTCGATCCGCAGGCGCTGCGCGCCGTGGGCGTCACGATCGCGGATCTGCGCCGTACCCTGCAATCGGTCAACTCAGGTGTGCCGGCCGGCAGTATTGTCCGCGGCGATGAAATCGTGGCGATCGACGCCGGCGGCTTCCTGGAGAACGCCGATGCGGTCGCCGACCTGGTGGTCGGCGTGCATGCCGGCCGGCCGGTGTTCCTGCGCGACGTTGCCCGCGTCAGTGACGGTGCGCCGCCCCCGGAACACTATGTCTGGTATGGCACAGCCGGTCGGAATGCCGCCGAGTTCCCCGCCGTGACCCTGAGCGTCACAAAAAAGCCCGGCGAAAACGCCGTGGCGGTCACGGCACATCTGCGTGCCCGCATCGCCGAGCTGCGCAACACCGTGATCCCCGAGGGGGTGGGTGTGGAAATCTCGCGCGACTATGGCGCGACGGCCAACGAGAAGGCCCTCAAACTCATCGAGAAGCTGCTGTTTGCGACCAGCGCCGTCGTGGCACTGGTGTTCTTCGCGATGGGTCGACGCGAAGCGGCCATCGTCGGTATCGCCGTGGCCCTGACCCTGACGGCGACCCTGTTCGCTTCCTGGGCCTGGGGTTTTACGCTCAATCGCGTCAGCCTGTTCGCGTTGATTTTTTCGATCGGCATCCTGGTCGACGATGCCATTGTCGTGGTGGAGAATATTCATCGCCATCTGCAGCTCACGCCCGGGCGTTCGCTGACCGAGATCATTCCCGAGGCGGTCGATGAAGTCGGCGGACCGACGATCCTCGCGACCTTCACCGTCATTGCAGCGCTCCTGCCGATGGCCTTCGTCGGTGGCCTGATGGGTCCGTACATGGGGCCGATCCCGATCAATGCCTCCATGGGCATGCTGATCTCGCTGGCGGTGGCGTTCATGCTGACGCCGTGGCTCGCGCGGCTGTGGCTGCGGCCGGATGCGAGCGGCGCGCACTCGAGCTGGTCGGCGCGCCTCGAGCCCGGATTCCGGCGCCTGTTCGTGCCGTTTCTGGATCCGCTGCGCGGGAAGCGCAATCGCCGCCGCCTGTGGGTCGGCGTGGGTGTGTTGATTCTGCTGGCGCTCGCTTTGCCCGCGATCCAATGGGTCGTACTCAAGATGCTGCCCTTCGACAACAAGTCGGAGTTTCAGCTGGTCGTGGATATGCCGGCGGGTACGCCGCTTGAACGCACTGCCGCGGCGCTGGCCGACATGAGCCGTTATCTTGCGCAAGTTCCGGAAGTACGTAATTACCAGGTGTACGCCGGCCTGGCGGCGCCCATAAACTTCAACGGGCTGGTGCGCCAGTACTACCTGCGTTCGGGCAGCACGCTGGGAGACATCCAGGTGAACCTGGTAGACAAGAGCAAGCGGAGCGATCAGAGCCACGTGATCGCCCAGCGGCTGCGGCCGGCACTGGCCGCCATTGCGCGCCGCCATGGTGGCATCGTCAAGCTGGTCGAAGTGCCGCCGGGTCCGCCGGTGCTCGCGCCTATCGTGGCCGAGATCTACGGTCCGGATGAGGCCGGCAGGCTGCAGCTTGCGCAGGCGGTGCGCACGGCGTTTCTGCGCACAACGGGCGTGGTCGATGTGGACGCATCCTATCTCACGGTCGCACCGCGCCAGGTGGTCTCGGTCGACCGTCAGAAGGCCGCGCGCCTCGGCGTCAGCGATGCCGATATCATCAGCACACTGCGTGCCGGCATTGCCGGTGAAGATGTCAGCTACCTCGAAGATACGAGCAAGTATCCGGCGCCGCTGCGTCTGCAACTGCCCGACAGTACCCACGGCAGCCTCGACGCCGCGCTCAACCTGGGCGTACGCGCCGCCAGCGGTGCGCTGGTCCCGCTCGGCTCGCTGGTCGAGGTAGGCAACACTTCGGTGGAACAACCGCGCTTCCACAAGGATCTGCTGCCACTGGTGTACGTCACCGGTGACATGGCGGGTAGAGTCGACAGCCCGCTGTACGGCATGTTCGCCATGCGTGGGGCGATTGGCCGCATCGTGGCGGCCGATGGCGGCGGCGTCAGTGAGTATTTCGTTCGCCAGCCCTCCGATCCCTATCGCGGCTATGCGCTCAAGTGGGACGGGGAATGGCAGATCACCTATGAGACCTTTCGCGACATGGGCGCGGCCTATGCCGTCGGTCTGATCCTGATCTACCTGCTGGTGGTGGCGCAGTTTGGCTCCTATGTCACGCCGCTGATCATCATGGCGCCGATTCCGCTGACGATTCTCGGTGTGTTGCCCGGCCACGCCCTGCTGCGCTCGCAGTTCACCGCCACCTCGATGATTGGCATGATCGCTCTGGCCGGAATCATCGTCCGCAACTCGATCCTGCTGGTCGACTTCATCAATCTGCAGGTGGGCGCAGGCGTCGAATTTCGCGAGGCCGTGATCCGCTCGGCCGCCACGCGTGCCCAGCCCATCGTGCTCACCGCCCTGGCAGCAATGCTGGGTGCGTTGTTCATCCTGAGCGATCCCATCTTCAACGGGCTGGCGATCTCGCTGATCTTCGGCATTCTGGTCTCGACCGTTCTGACCCTGGTCGTGATTCCGCTGCTTTATTACGCCGTGTATCGCCACGCGCACCCCATTCCTCAACCGCAACCTGAAATACCGGAGCAATCACCATGACTTCCTGGCAACTCACCCGCGTCATCGCCGGATCATTCATTCTGCTGTCACTTGCGCTCGGGGTGCCGGGCAGTCCGATCTACCACAGCAGCTACTGGTTGTGGTTCACGGCCTTCGTCGGCGTGAACCTGCTGCAGAGCGGCCTGACACGCTGGTGCCTGATGGAGCGTATGCTGCGCGGCCTGGGTCTGCGCACCAGCAGTGATTGAGACGGACGCAGAACATAACCATGCGGCTCACTCCGGCAATACTCCTGTTGGCCTCCGCGCTGGCTTCGGCCGGTGAACTCACCGTGTCGGATGCCTGGCGTGCGGCCGTGGCGCACGATCCGAAATTTGCCGCTGCCCAGGCGCAGCGCGAAGCCGGACGCGCGCGCGCGTCCGAAGCCAGGGCGCTGTGGCTGCCGACACTCTCGGCTGCCGGCAGCACCGGGCGCAGCGACCTGGACAACCGCACGCAGGGGGCTTATTTCTCGGCCCCGGGGTTCGGCAGCACCAATGGAGTCGATTTCCGCACCAGCGTCAGCGGTGGCACGGCGACGCGTTGGGCCTTGCTGGCGGAGCAGCCGCTGTTCGACGTTGCCCGTCTTGCCGACGCCAGGGCCCAGAGCAGTTCGGCGCGCATCGCCGAAGCCCAGTACCGGGCGGCCGAGCAGGAGCTCATGTTGCGCACTGCCAGGGCCTATTTCGAGGTGCTCAACGCGCGCGCCCAGCTGCAGGCGCTGGTGCGGGTGCGCGCTGCCGCGGAAACGGCCCGTGGCGAAGCGCAGGCGCGCTATGAGGCCGGCGATATCCCGGCCACTGACATGCGCGAGGCGCAGGCCAACGCGGATACCATCGGTGTTCAGGAACTTGACGCTGGCAGCGCGCTTGCATTGAGCGAAGCGGCGTTCAGCGACCTGACCGGACTGGATCCTGCGGACCTGGGCGTGCTGCACGAGGCGGCTACCGCGCAGCTGCCGGCACCCGAAACACTGGAAATCTGGATGCGGCGTGCACTCAGCGGCAGCCCGGTGCTGGCGATTCAGCAGCTGGCGGCGAGCACGGCGGCCGCACAGGTAAAGCGCTACGGCGCGCTGACCGCAACCCGCGTGAGTCTGGTAGCACAACTGGGGCAGGACTCCGTGCATGGCAATGGAGATTTTGGCGGCGCCGACCTGCGTGGACGCCAGGCGAGCATCGCTGTCCAGGCTTCGGTGCCGTTGTTCACCGGCGGCATGCGCAGCGCCCAGCGACACGAGGCGCGCGCCCAGGCTCATCAGGCCGAGGCCGAACTGGACGGCGCCGACCAACGGGTCAGGCAGCAGGCCCGCACGGCATGGTTGTCACTCACGACTGCCGCGGCGCGCGTGCCGGCGCTGCAGCGCCTGCGGGCCTCCGCGGCGAGTCGCCGCGATGCCACGCGTCTGGGTGTCGAGGTGGGCGGTCGCACCGCCCTTGAGTTGCTCGGCGCCGAAGCGGACTACCAACGCGCCGGAGCAGATTTTCAGCGCGCGCAGAGCGACTGGTTGCTGGCGGGCCTGCAGCTCAAGGCGGTCGCTGGCGAGCTGGGTGCCGCTGATCTGGAGCAGATCGATCACCGGCTCGGCCTGGCTTCGCCGGATCCGAACTGACAAATTCACGGTTAGCGAGTGAGGAGAAACAGCCATGGCGCACATTGCAATCCTCGGGGCCGGAATCGGCGGCATGCCGGCGGCGTACGAACTTCGCGACGCTCTCGATGCCCAGCATCGCATCACGGTTGTCAACGCCGTGGACTACTTTCAGTTCGTGCCCTCCAATCCGTGGCTGGCGGTCGGGTGGCGCAAGCGCTCCGCCATCACTTTTCCAATTGCCCCGCACCTGAAGCGCCGCAATATAGATTTCGTTGCCAAGCCTGTCGCCAGGATCGATGCCGCGCAGAACCGCCTGGAGCTCTCTGACGGCAGCGGCCTGGCCTATGACTACCTGGTCATTACGACCGGACCCAAGCTCTCGTTCGCGGAAGTTCCCGGCTCGGGTCCGGACGGCGGCCTCACGCACTCGATTTGCACCGCCGATCACGCGGAGCGCACCTGGGGGGCGTACCAGGAATTTCTTGGGGACCCGGGCCCGGTGATCATCGGCGCCATGCCCATGGCCAGTTGCTTCGGGCCAGCTTACGAGTTCAGTTTCATCCTGAACACCGATCTGCGGCGACGTCGACTGCGCCACAAGGTGCCCATGACCTACGTTACCAGCGAACCCTACATCGGGCACCTCGGACTCGGCGGCGTGGGAGATTCCAAGGGTCTGCTGGAATCCGAATTCCGCAATATCGATGTCAAATGGATCACCAACGCCAGGGTGACCAGGGTCGAGCCGGGAAAGATGTTCGTCACCGAACTCGACGCCAATGGTCAAACGATCAAGGAACACGAGTTGCCGTTCAGGCTGTCCATGATGTTGCCGGCATTCAAGGGCGTCGATGCGGTCGCTGGCGTGGAAGGGCTGTGCAACCCGCGTGGCTTCGTCATCGTCGATGAGCACCAGCGCAGCAAGAAATTTCCCAATATCTTTGCCGCTGGCGTGTGTATCGCCATCCCACCGGTCGAGGTAACCCCGGTGGCCACCGGCGCGCCCAAGACCGGCTACATGATTGAAACCATGGTCACTGCGATCGTCAAGAATATTGTCGCGGATGTTTCCGGACAGCCCGCCACTGCCAAGGGTTCCTGGAATGCCATCTGCCTCGCCGATATGGGCAGCACCGGCGCGGCTTTTGTCGCCGTGCCGCAGATTCCACCGCGCAACGTGAATTGGATCAGGAAGGGCCGTTGGGTACACTGGGCGAAGGTGGCGTTTGAAAAGTATTTCATCTACAAGATGAAGCGCGGCCACTCCGAACCCCTGTATGAGAAATACATGCTCAGGGCCCTGGGGATACGACGCCTGCAAAGCTGACCAGGAACGACCATGAAACCCTATCCGCATACCTACATCGTCAAGGCACACGGCGCACCAACCGGAACAGTGCCCGTCTCCTCGCCGGGTGTGGCTGACATCGTCACCGCGCCCCCGCCGGAGTTCGATGGGCCGGGGGATGTATGGTCGCCCGAGACACTGCTGGTTGCGGCCGTGGCCAACTGCTTCATCCTGACGTTCCGCGGTGTCTCGCGGGCGGCCAATTTCAGCTGGCAGCAGCTCGAGTGCCAGGTCGATGGGCAGCTCGAGCGGGTCGCTGGCGTGACGCAGTTTTCAGGATTCACGACCCGCGCCACGCTGACCGTGGCGGCCAGCGCGGATCATGCCAAGGCGAAGGAGTTGATGGCGCGTGCCGAGAAGATCTGCCTGGTCGCCAACTCGCTGCGCGGCGAGCGGCAGCTGGTGGCTAAGGTCGTAGAAGCCGCAAGGTGAGGCGCGAACGCCGGAGTCGCCCTGCCGGCTGAGCGCGCCAGCGCTGGAAAACCGGCGGTTTCCGCTCTCCGAGGCCGGGACACTGAGAACCAGATCACATTGCCGGGGCCGGCATGCGGATTGCATATTCAAAGCCATCGCAAGCCGTGCCAGCAGGTCAGTCTATCCATGAACGCCAGCGCCGAGGTTCTCGAAAAGGAGGAGATTGACGCCCTGCTCAAGGGTGTCGACAGCAGTGAAGTGCTGGTCGAATCGGGCGCGTCAGTGCCAGGTGAAGTCAGATCCTATGACATAACGACCCATGTGCGCGTGGTGCGCGGGCGGATGCTAACCCTGGAGATGATTCATGAGCGTTTTGCGCGTTCACTGGGTGTCGGGCTCTTCAACATGCTGCGGCGTGAACCGGAAATCACGGTGACGCCCATGCAGCTGCTCAAGTACAGCGAGTACGCGCAGAGCCTGCGCGTGCCAAGCAGCCTGAATCTGGTCAGGCTTCTGCCGCTGCGCGGCACCGCGCTGTTCGTGCTTGATTCAAAACTGGTGTCCACCCTGGTGGACAATTTCTTCGGCGGCACGGGGCGCAGCGCCGCCGTGGACGGGCGTGAATTCACCGGCACTGAAAAGCGCATCATCCAGATGGTGTTGCGGCAGGCGTTTGTCGATCTGCAGGCGGCCTGGACGCCTGTCAACGCCCTGCAAGTCGAGTATCTGAGCTCGGAAATGGATGCCCATTTCGTCAACATCGTCAGTCCTTCCGAAGTGGTGGTCGTGGCCTCGTTCCGCATCCAGCTGGATGGCGGTGGTGGTGAACTGCACGTCACGATGCCTTATTCAATGCTCGAGCCGATCCGTGAACAGCTAGGTGCCGGTGCCCAGGGCGAAGTGACCGCCGGCAACGAGGCCTGGACGCAGGCGTTGCGCCAGGAAGTCGAGGAAGTCGATGTCGAGCTGGTGCCGTTGCTGGGGCACTCCACTCTGACTGTCGGGCAGCTGCTGAATCTGAAGCCGGGCGATATCATTCCCTGCGACTTTGATGGCCAGGCCACGCTGCTGGCCGAGGGCGTGCCGTTTCTGCGCGGCACCTACGGTGCTTCCCGGGGTCAACAGGCCGTCAAGGTTGCCAGCCGGCTGGCCAGGCGGGTCGCATCGTGAGCAATGAAGCCATGCCGGTGACCAGCATGCTCGAGACCTTCCGGGCTGAAACCCAATCTTCATCCGGCGCGTCGCTGGTCGGGCTTGGAGACATCATGGACCTGCCGGTCCTGGTGAGCCTGGAGGTCGGTCGGACCAACATTTCAATACGCGAGCTGCTGCAACTCACCGCGGGCTCAGTGATCGGGCTGGAGCGCGATACCAGCGAGGCCTTTGATGTGCTCGTCAACGGCACCCTGGTGGCGCACGGCGAGGCCGTGGTCGTCAACGACAGATGTGCCATACGTTTTACGGATGTGATCAGGGCCGCCGGGCACGACAGTCGCCCGGGTCAATAGCGCCGGCGCCAGTCAGGCGGTCGGTACGCCATCGAAGAAATCGACGATTCCGGTCTCCAGGGAGTACTCGGCGCCCACCACCATGAGACCGGCGTCCTCAATGAGCTGCTCGAGGATCTCGGAACCGTGCCGCAGGTGATAGGCCGAGACACGGATATTGGCGCGCACCGCGTGGCGCATCAACGCCTGATGATCGTGGCGCAGTTCGGTTTCCAGCAGTGTTTCAATCGACGGTCGCACCCGATCAACGATCGAGCGCAGGTTGCGCGAGCGTTGCTCGCTCGGGCGCTGCAGGTCTTCCAGGGTCGCCTGGATGGCGCCACACTGTGAATGTCCGAGCACTACCACCAGGCGCGTGCCATGGCGCTCGGCCGCGAATTCGACGCTACCGATCTGCGAAGCGGCAACCACATTGCCGGCCACCCGGATCACGAACAGGTCACCCAGCCCCTGGTCGAACACGATCTCGGCCGGCACCCGTGAATCGGAGCAACCGAGGATGATGGCAAAGGGTTCCTGGCCGGCCATCAGCGCCTGGCGTCGCAGGCTGCCCTGCTGTTGGCCGCTGTTGCGCGCTTCGGCGACAAAGCGCCGGTTGCCTTTGCGCAGGCGCTCGAGCGCTGCGGTTGCCGGAATCATCGATACCAACTCCCTGAGTGCGAGCGCCGCACGTTACAGGGGTTCAAGTTTGGCGTGCAAGGTAATTTCCGCACGCAGCAGGCGCGAAACCGGGCAGTTTGCCTTGGCGTCGGCAGCGATGCTGTCGAACTGCGGTGCGGCGATGCCGGGCACCCAGGCTTCGTTTTCGAGGTGCACCCTGGAAATGGTCCAGGCGCCGCCGATCTGTTCGAGCGTCAAAGTGGCCTGCGTGGCCAGGCGTTTGGGCATAAAGCCAGCCTTACCCAGGGCGGCTGTGAGCGCCATCGTGAAACAGCCGGCATGCGCTGCGGCGATCAGCTCTTCCGGGTTGGTCTGTCCGGCAGCCTCGAAGCGCGAGGCAAAGGTGTAGGGGGTCTCTTTGAGTGCGCCGCTGTGCGTGGCCAGGGCGCCCGCGCCGCTCTTCAGATCGCCATGCCAGATTGCCGAACCCGTGCGCTTCATGGAACCTCCAGGCAGACGTTATTAGAGGGCAGGAACAGCCCTCGTCGGCTACACTAGGCTCTGGCTTATGTCGTGTCTACAGCATTATCGATGGACCCTACGCTCGCCGAACTGACCGCCTCCACGCCGTTTTCAGGCGCCAATGCCGCGTATGTCGAATCGCTGTACGAGCGCTACCTCGAGAATCGCGAGTCGGTCGATGCGCAGTGGCGCGCGCTGTTCGACGCGCTGCCGGCAGCCGCACAGCCCGATGTGCCCCATGGCGCTATCGTCGCGGGCGTGGCGGCGCGGCTGCGATCGCCAGCCAGCGCGCTGGCGGTTCCTGGCGGTGGGCTGGCCGATGCGGAGAAGCAGGGCGTGGTCTCGCGCCTGGTGCAGACCTACAGCAATCGCGGCCACCTGATCGCGCACATCGATCCGCTGGGGCTGATGCAGCGTGAGCGGCCCTATGTGCTCGACCCCGAGTACGTCGGACTCGCCCAGTCCGACATGGATACCGAGTTCTACACCAGCGCGCGCAACGAGTGGCTGCCGCGGCGTGCGCCACTGCGCGATATTCTGGCGCGGCTCGAGCAGGTGTACTGCGGCTCGATCGGCGCCGAGTTTGCGCATGTCTCCAATACCGCGGAGCGCCTGTGGTTGCAGGATGAGTTCCAGCTGGGCCGCGTACGCGGGCAGTTTACGGTGGAAGAGCGCCGCAATATTCTCTGGCAGCTCACCGCCGCCGAAGGCCTCGAGCGCTACCTGCATACGCGCTTCGTCGGCCAGAAGCGTTTCTCGCTCGAAGGCGGTGAAGCGCTGATTGCGCTGCTGGACGACCTGGTGCAGGAGAGCGGTCGCGGCGGCGTCGAGGAAGCCATCATCGGCATGGCGCATCGCGGCCGGCTGAACGTGCTGGTCAACGTGCTGGGCAAGTCGCCGGGCGATCTGTTTTCCGAGTTCGAAGGCAAGCATCACCAGCCTGCCGGTTCCGGTGATGTCAAATATCACAAGGGCTTTTCTGCCGATCTGCGCACGCCCGGCGGCAACCTGCATGTGGCCCTGGCATTCAATCCTTCGCATCTCGAGATCGTCAATCCGGTGGTGGAAGGCTCGGTGCGCGCCCGCCAGGAGCGGCGCCACGATGCGCGCGGCGACAAGGTGCTGCCGGTGCTGATCCACGGCGATGCCGCCTTCGCCGGGCAGGGCGTGGTCATGGAGACGCTGCAACTCTCGCAGACGCGCGGCTATGGCACCGGCGGCACCATTCATGTGGTGATCAATAACCAGGTGGGCTTTACCACCAGCGATCCGCAGGACGCGCGTTCCACGCTCTATTGCAGCGACGTCGCCAAGATGATCGAAGCGCCGATCCTGCACGTGAACGGCGACGATGCCGAGGCGGTCATTTTCGCCACGCGCTTCGCACTGCGTTACCGGCAGCAGTTTCACAAGGACATCGTGATCGATCTGGTCTGCTATCGGCGCCTCGGGCACAACGAGGCCGATGAGCCGGCGGCCACCCAGCCACAGATGTACCAGGCCATACGCCAGCACCCGCCGGTGCGCAGGCTTTATGCCGAGCGCCTGGTCGCCGATGGCGTGCTGAGCGCTGCCGATGCCGAGCAGATGGTCGAGCAGTACCGCAACGCGCTCGATGAAGGGCGTCATCAGCTGCACCCCTCACTCGGCATGATCGGCAACCAGTTCACGGTCGACTGGTCGCGCTATCAGAGCGTCGATACGCTGGAGACGATCAGCACCTCGCTGCCAGCGGCCAAGCTGGCCAGCCTTGGTCGGCGCATCCTGCAGTATCCCGAGGGCTTTACCCTGCATCCGCGCGTGGCCCAGATCGTCGTCAACCGCTCGAAGATGCTGGCCGGCGAGCTGCCGATCGACTGGGGCTGCGCCGAGACGCTGGCCTACGCCTCGCTCATCGACGCCGATTACGCCGTGCGGATTTCCGGGCAGGATGTCGGTCGTGGCACGTTCTTCCATCGCCACGCCGTGCTGCACGACCAGGGTTCGCCGCGTCGCTACATCCCCCTGCAGCACATCAAGGATCCGCAGCCGCGCATGAGCATCATCGACTCGGTGCTGTCCGAAGAGGCGGTGCTGGGCTTTGAGTACGGCTACTCAGCCACCAGCCCTGATTGCCTGGTGATCTGGGAGGGGCAGTTTGGCGATTTCGTCAACGGCGCACAGGTGTTGATCGATCAGTTCATATCATCCGGCGAGGCCAAGTGGGGACGTTTCTGCGGCCTGACGCTGTTCCTGCCGCATGGATATGAAGGGCAGGGACCGGAACATTCCTCCGCCCGGCTCGAGCGCTTCCTGCAATTGTGTGCCGAGAACAATATGCAGGTGTGCGTGCCATCCACTCCCGCGCAGATGTTTCACATGTTGCGCCGGCAGATGCTGCGGCCACTGCGCAAGCCGCTGATCGTGATGACGCCCAAGAGCCTGCTGCGCCATGAACTCTCGGTGTCGTCCTTGAGCGACCTGAGCGCTGGTGGCTTCGCCAACATTATCGATGAGCTCGATGAGCTGCAGCCGGAAAAGGTCGAGCGCGTGGTGTTCTGCAGCGGCAAGGTCTATTTCGACCTGTTGCGCACGCGCCGCGCGGCCGGCAGCAGCAACGTGGCGCTGGTGCGCATCGAACAGCTCTACCCGTTTCCGGTGCCCGAGTATGAAGCGGTGCTGGCCCGCTACCCCAACGCAGTCGATCTGGTGTGGTGCCAGGAAGAGCCGCAGAACCAGGGCGCCTGGTACCAGATACGGCATCGTCTCGAGGATCTCGCCGGTACGCGCCGGGCGGTGTACTACGCCGGGCGCGCCTCGGCATCGGCGCCCGCCACGGGGCTGGCGCGCCTGCACGAGGCCGAGCAGCGGCAACTGGTGCAGACCGCACTCAATGCTGACGCGGCCGGAAAGGAGGTGCGCCTGACGACGCGTGCCACATCGCAAAAGAGGAAGAGCTCATGAGCGTAGAAGTTCGCGTGCCGCAGTTGCCCGAATCAGTCGCCGATGCGACCCTGGTGGCCTGGCGCAAGCAACCCGGCGAGACTGTCAGCCGCGATGAAAATCTGGCTGACCTGGAAACCGACAAAGTGGTGCTCGAAGTACCAGCGACCATCTCCGGTGTGCTGCAGGAAATTCGCATCCAGGCAGGCACCAGCGTCAAGAGCGGCGAATTGCTGGCAATCATTGCGCCCGGCGCAGCGGTTGCCGTCAAGGCAGCGGCCACGCCTGGTGGCAACGGCGTGAAGGCCGCGACTGGAGCCGCGCCCGTGACGGCGGCTGCCACGGCCTCATCCTCGCCCAAGCTGGGCCCGGCCGCGCAGCGGGTCGCCGAAGAGCTGGGCTTGAGCGGTTCTGCCATAGCCGCGGCCGCCAAGGGCGGTCGCGCCTCGAAATCCGATCTGATCACGGCAGGCAAGGGCATTGCGGCGGCTGCCGCGCCCGGGCCTGTGCCGAGCGCCAATCAGTCGGCAGTGGCGCGTGCTGCCCGCGCCGAGCAGCGCGTGCCCATGACCCGTCTGCGCCAGCGCATCGCCGAGCGCCTGGTGAAGGCACAATCGACCCAGGCGCTGCTGACCACATTCAATGAAGTTGACCTGACGCAGGTCATTGAGCTGCGGGCACGCTATAGGGAAGGTTTTGAAAAGCAGCACGGTGTGAAGCTGGGTTTCATGGCCTTTTTCGTCAAGGCTGCCATCGAGGGCCTAAAACGCTATCCGGTGATCAATGCCTCGGTGGAGGGCACGGATATCGTCTATCACGAGTACTTCGACATCGGCGTGGCGGTGTCCACCGAACGCGGGCTCATGGTGCCGGTACTGCGTGATGCCGATACGCTCGATTTCGCCGGCATCGAGCGGGGTATTGCCGGTTTTTCGAAGCGCGCGCGCGAGGGCACGATTTCGCTCGAGGATCTGACCGGCGGCACCTTCAGCATCACCAACGGCGGAGTATTCGGTTCGATGCTCTCGACACCGATCGTCAATGCGCCGCAGAGCGCAATACTCGGCATGCACAAGACCCAGCAGCGCGCCATGGTGGTCGAGGGCGCGGTGGTGGCGCGCCCGATCATGTATCTGGCGCTCAGCTACGATCATCGCATCATCGACGGGCGCGAAGCCGTGCAGTTTCTGGTAACCGTCAAAGACTGCCTGGAAGACCCGGGCCGCATGCTGCTCGGAGTGTGATCCCATGAATGCCAGCGTCGATTCTGCACAATACGATTTTGATGTCGTGGTGATCGGTGGCGGCCCGGCCGGCTACCCGGCGGCAATCCGCGCCGCCCAGAATGGCCTGAAGGTCGCCTGCGTCGATGGCTGGCGCAATCGCGATGGCAGCAATTCCTTCGGCGGCACCTGCCTGAATGCCGGGTGCATTCCCTCCAAGGCGCTGCTGGAATCTTCAGAACTCTGGCATCGGGCGCAACACGAATTCGCGGTACATGGCATCAAGGCGAGTGACCTGACGCTCGATCTGGCGGCCATGCAGAAACGCCGGGCCGGCATCGTCAGGACCATGACCGGCGGCATTCTCTCGCTACTCAAGGCGGCGGGTGTCACGGCGCTGGTCGGCCAAGGCAAGCTGTTGCCCGGCCGCGTGGTAGAGGTGACTGGCTTCGACAACGCCAAGCGCTCACTGCGCGCGCGTCACGTCGTGCTCGCCAGCGGCTCGGTGCCGACGGAGCTGAAATCGCTCCCCTTCGATGGCAAGCAGATCATCGATTCCTGGGGCGCGCTCGAACTCGAGGCTGTGCCCAAGCGCCTGTGCGTCATTGGCGCCGGAGTGATTGGCCTGGAACTCGGCAGTGTCTGGCGGCGCCTGGGCGCGCAGGTCGTGGTGCTCGAAGCGCTCGACGCGCTGTTGCCCATGGCCGATCAGCAGCTGGCCGCGGAGGCGGCCCGGCATTTCAAGAAGCTGGGGCTCGATATCCGGCTGGGCGCGAAAGTCAGCGCTGCCAAGGCCGGCAAGGATGGCGTAGCGGTGCGCTACACCGATGCCAAGGGAGAGCAATCGCTGACAGCTGATGTGCTGGTGGTTGCCGTGGGTCGCCGGCCGTACACGGAAGGCCTGCTGGGTGCGGCCACCGGCGTGGTGATCGACGAGCGCGGCTTCATCAGGGTGGACGATCACTGCGCCACCGGTGTGGAAAATGTCTGGGCCGTGGGCGACGTGGTGCGTGGCCCCATGCTGGCGCACAAGGGCAAGGAAGAGGGTGTCGCGGTTGCAGATCGCATCGCCGGCAAGTACGCGCACCTGAACTACGCGCTCATTCCCTCAGTCATTTACACCGCACCAGAGATCGCCTGGGCGGGACAGAGCGAACAGCAGGCGGCGGCGGCCGGGGTCGCGGTCAAGATTGGCGTCTTTCCCTTCGCCGCCAGCGGCCGGGCGCGCGCCATGGAGGCCGCCGTCGGCTTCGTGAAGATTGTCGCTGCGCAGGCCACGGATGAAATACTGGGCGTACACATCATCGGCCCGATGGCCGGCGAGCTGATCGCCGAAGCGGTGCTGGCCATGGAGTTTCGTGGCAGCGCTGAAGATCTGCAGCGCACGATACACGCGCATCCGACGCTTTCGGAAGCCTTGCACGAGGCGGCGCTGGCCGCCGACAAGCGGGCCATCGACAATATCAATCGCTGAACCAGCAGGGGAATACGCATGAGCAGTCATGACAGGTCACGGCGTGAATTCGTCGGCTGGTCCGCGGCCGCAGGTCTCGTGGCCGCCACGGGAGCGGGCGCCGCCACGCCGCTGGCAGTGCGGGAGCAGGAGGTCTCGATCAGGACCGCCGATGGCAATTGCGATGCGGCGTTCTACCATCCCGCGAAAGGCGCGCATGCCGGGGTGCTGATCTGGACCGACATTTTTGGCCTGCGCCCGGTGTTTCGTGAGTTCGGCCGGCGCCTGGCGGCCGCCGGCTACTCGGTGCTGGTGCCCAATCCCTTTTACCGCACGGCGAAGGCTCCGGTGTTTGGCGACATCTCCTCGTTCAATTTCCAGAATGAGGCGGATCGCGCGAGATTACCTCCGCTGGTTGGGCCGCTCAATGCCGCGGGTGCGGCCGAGACCGATGCCCGGGCCTTCATTGCCTTCCTCGATGCGCAGCGTCAGGTGAGCAAGTCCAGGAAAATTGGCACCCAGGGATATTGCATGGGCGGGCCGCTGGTCATGAGGACTGCGGCCGCCAACCCCGAGCGCGTGGGCGCTGCCGCTTCTTTCCACGGCGGCGGCCTGGTGACCGACAAGCCGGACAGCCCGCACCTGCTGATCCCGAAGCTCCGGGCGCGCCTGTATTTTGCGATCGCCGCGAATGACGATGCGCGCCAGCCGGAGGCCAAGGACACGTTGCGCGCTGCCTGCGAGCGCGCCAAGGTGGCGGCGGAAATCGAGGTTTACAGTGGTGCGCAGCACGGCTGGTGCGTGCCGGACATGCCGGCGCAGAATGGCACCGCGATATACAGCAAGCCCGATGCGGAGCGCGCCTGGGATAAATTGCTGCAGCTGTACCGGACAGCGCTCGCCTAGGAGCTGTCAGCAGGCGCTAGCCGCTGCGTTCGGCCTTCAGGACGTTGGCCACGGCGCGCAGCCGCGTGAGCACCAGGCGCAGCTGCGCCACGTCGCGCACCGCAGTGCGCATCACGATGGTGGCGACGCGATCGGCCGGATCGGTGTTCGAATTCACTGCCGAGATGCTCAGGTGCTCGAGTGCGCAGACATCCGATACGTCGCGCAGCAGGCCACGGCGATCATAGGCCTCAACGCGGATCTGCACCGGCATCAGCAGTTCGCCGCCGCTGTTCCAGTCGACTTTCAGCACCCGCTCGGGCTTGAGCGCACGCATGCGCGTCAGGCTTCCACAGTGCGCGCGATGAATGGTCACACCGCGACCGAGGGTGAGATAGCCGGCAATGGCTTCCGGTGGCACCGGCGCGCAGCAACGCGCCATGGTGGTCGGCAGGTCACCGACGCCTTCTATTTCAACCGCTGAGCGGCTGCGCGTCGCCGGGCGGGCAGCGCCCGGTGTCCAGGCCGGCCAGGTCTCCGGAGGCGGCGTTGGCGTTGCCGGGGTAGCCGGCGCGGCAGGCTCCAGCGTGTTCTTCGGCGTCGTCAGTTTTGCTGCCACGAGCGCATCCTGCTGATGAAACCAGGCGCGCACCTTGGCGCGGCTGCGACTGGATGCCAGAAATTCTCCATCGGCAGCCAGCCAGTCGCGGCTCGGACCACCCTTGCGGCCATCAATGATTTCCACGAGCGCGCCGTTGCTCAGCGGCTGATTCAGAGGAGCGATGCGCCCGTCGACCTTCGCCCCGCGGCAGCTGTGGCCAAGCTCGGTGTGCAGATGGTAGGCAAAATCGAGCGGCGTGGCGCCGCGCGGCAGGTCGACGATTTCGCCACGCGGTGTCAGCGCGTAGATCCGGTCGCTGAACAGATTGCTGCGCACGGAATCGATCAGATCGCTTTCGCCAGGGGTGCTGGCGGCGGGATCGAGCACCCGGCGCGCCCACTCGATCTTGCGCTCGTAGTTGGCATCACGGCCGCCGCCTTCCTTGTAGCGCCAGTGCGCGGCGACGCCCAGTTCCGCGTACTGGTGCATTTCAGCGGTGCGAATCTGGATTTCCAGCGATTTGTCCTGCGGACCAAGCACGGCGGTGTGGATCGAGCGGTAACTGTTGTCCTTGGGTGTGGCGATGTAGTCGGTGAATTCGCCGGGCAGTATGCGCCACAGGCTGTGCACCAGGCCGAGCGCTGCGTAGCAGTCGGCGACGTCGGCCACCACGATGCGCACTGCACGCACATCGTAGAGCTCATCAAAGCCCAGATGCTTGGCCTGCATCTTTCGCCAGATGCTGTAGATGTGTTTGGGGCGCCCATACACCTGCGCGCTCACCCCGGCGCGGGCAAGCTCTGCGGTCAGCAGCTCACACACCTGCTCGATGTAGCGCTCGCGATCAACGCGCCGTTCAGCAAGGTTGCTGGCAATCAGGTGGTAGTTTTCGGGTTCGAGCTGGCGAAAGGCCAGGTCCTCCAGCTCCCACTTCAGGCTGCGCAGGCCCAGACGGTTGGCCAGCGGCGCATAGATTTCCCTGGTCTCGAGCGCCAGGCGTTGGCGCTCCATCTCAGGCAGCGCGCGCGCCTGTCGCAGCCGCAGCAGCACGGAGGCGAGCCGCGCCACGATCAGGCGCGGATCGGCAGCCACCGCCAGCAGCATCTTGCGCAGCGCTTCAGCCTGCGGCGCGGTCAGGCCGCGACTCGCGCTCCAGCCCGGTGGCAAGCCAATCTCGCCGAGCCGTTCCAGCTGGCTGGCGAGCCGCGCCACGTTTGCGCCAAAGCGCGCCGTGACCGCCTCGGCATTCACGCTCAGACCGGAAGTGCGCGCCGTAGCCAGCCACGCAGCGATGGCAATGTCCGGGTCCTCGGCGATCTGTCCCACGAGTTGCGCCAGCTGTGCGCCTTCATCCGCGGGCGTCGTCGGCCACGCCAGGGCTGCAAACTGGGCGTGTGCGCCTGCCAGCGCGGCGCTGAGCGCGGCGGCTTGCGGGGCGTGGTCGGCGCTGGCATTTCTAGGGATGGTTTCCACGGGGCTCGGTGCGGATTGGCTGTGTAGGGGCGGGCGCTTCCGGCTATCATTCTGGTAATGAAGGCATACGGCAAGTCGTAGCATGAGGCGTGCTGCAAGCGGCTCCTGGCGCAGTTTCCGGCCGGCGACGGCGGCGACGGCGCGCGTGGTGCTGGCCCCGGAGTGCCGCATACTCGGGCTCGATCCGGGCTCGCTGCGCACCGGTTTTGGCCTGATCGACTGCAATGCCAGCGGCGAGCGTCATGTGGCGAGCGGCTGCATCGCGGTGGGTGGTGCGGACCTGATGGTACGCCTGCGGCGCATTTTCGAGGCGGTGACCGCGCTGGTCGCCGAGCATCGTCCCGACGAAATTGCCGTCGAACGGGTGTTCGTGCATCGCAATCCCGACAGCGCCCTGAAACTGGGCCAGGCGCGCGGCGCCGCGCTGTGTGCCGCGCTCGCGCATGGCGCGGCGGCCCATGAATATGCGCCGCGGGCGATCAAGCTTGCGGTCAGCGGTTATGGCGCTGCCGAAAAAAATCAGGTGGCACAGATGGTGTGCATGCTGCTGCAGCTGACAGCGCAACCCGGGGCCGATGCGGCCGACGCGCTGGCCGTGGCGCTGTGTCATGCGCAGACCCGCCGCCTGGCTTCGATCATCAGTACGCCCGCGGCCGCCGGGCGCGCGGCCACGCGCAGCGCAGTGCGCGGCAGTGCCCGGCCATGATTGGCTCGCTCGCCGGCGTGATCGCCGCCAGGTCGCCGCCCGCGCTGCTGCTGGAAGTGGCCGGCGTCGGCTATGAGCTCGAAGCGCCTATGTCCACTTTTTACACGCTGCCAGCCGTCGGCCAGAAGGCCCACCTGCTGGTTCATATGGTGGTGCGCGAGGATGCGCAGCTGCTCTATGGTTTTGGGAGCAGCGCTGAGCGCAGCCTGTTCCGCAGCCTGCTCAAGGTCTCCGGCGTCGGGCCGCGGATCGCGCTGGCGATACTCTCGGGGGTAACCGTTGACGCCTTTGCGATGTGCGTGCAGGCGCAGGATGCGGCTGCGCTGACGCGCATTCCGGGTGTGGGCCGCAAGATCGCCGAGCGCCTGATCATCGAGATGCGCGATCGGCTGGTGGCGAGTGGCGACGCGACAGCAGGTCTGGCGCAGGCGCTGGCCCCGGTCGGCGCCGAGGCCGAGGCCTACAGCGCCCTGGTATCGCTGGGCTATCGACCCGCCGAGGCCGTGCGCCTGCTCAAGAACGCTGGCGCCGGCGGCAGCACCGAAGAACTGATTCGCCGCGCCCTGCAGAGTGCGGCGCGTGAGTGAATCGATGAGCGGCGAGCGCGTGATCGATCCTGCCAGTCGCAGCGAAGACGACCAGGTGGATCGCGCGATCCGGCCGAAAGCGCTGCGCGACTACGTTGGCCAGGAGCAGGTCAAGAGCCAGATCTCCATCTTCATCGAAGCGGCGCGCCAGCGCGGCGAAGCGCTCGACCACACCCTGATCTTCGGGCCGCCGGGCCTGGGCAAGACCACGCTGGCGGTCATTATTGCCGCTGAACTGGGCGTCAACCTGCGCCAGACCTCGGGCCCCGTCATCGAGCGGCCGGGCGATCTGGCTGCGATTCTCACCAACCTGCAGCCACGCGATGTGCTGTTCGTCGATGAGATCCATCGGCTCAGTCCGGTGGTCGAAGAAGTGCTGTATCCGGCAATGGAAGACTATCAACTCGATATCATGATCGGTGAAGGTCCGGCGGCGCGCTCGATCAAGCTCAACATTCCGCCCTTCACGCTGGTGGGCGCCACGACGCGCGCCGGGCTACTGACTTCGCCGCTGCGCGATCGCTTCGGCATCGTGCAGCGCCTCGAGTTCTACAGCGTGCCCGAGCTCGAGCGCATCGTGCAGCGTTCGGCCGGCATACTGCAGGTGCCGATCGTGCCGGCGGGCGCGGCCCGCATCGCGCAGCGCTCGCGTGGCACGCCGCGCATCGCCAATCGGCTGCTGCGCCGGATACGCGATTTCGCCCAGGTGCGCGGCAACGGCACTGTGGATGAGGCGACCGCCGCCGCGGCGCTCGATCTGCTGGAAGTCGATCCGCTCGGGTTCGACGCGCTGGATCGCAAGCTGCTGCTCACCATCATGGAAAAATTCGACGGTGGGCCGGTAGGCATTGAAAGTCTGGCCGCCGCGATCGGCGAGGAGCGCGGCACGCTGGAAGATGTCATCGAGCCCTACCTGATACAGCAGGGTTTCCTGGCGCGCACCGCCCGTGGCCGCATTGCGACACGTGGCGCCTGGCAGCATTTTGGCCTGAAAATGCCGGAACGCGCGGCCGCCAACCTGCCGTTGTTCGGAGAGGGGGCGTGAGTGTTTACGTGTGGCCGACACGCGTCTATTGGGAGGATACCGATGGTGGCGGTGTGGTTTACTACGCCAATTACCTGCGCTTTCTTGAACGGGCGCGCACCGAATGGCTGCGCGCACTCGGTTTCACCCAGAGTGCACTGGCGCTCGTTCCGGGCGTGCTGTTTTCGGTGGTCGAGGTGAATATCAGATATCTCAAGCCCGCGCGCCTCGATGACCTGCTGTTCATCGGCTGCGCGGTCGCGCCCGACGGTGCGGCCAGCATGAGTTTCACACAGCACATTCACCGCGATGTGGAGAACGGCGTGCTGCTGGCGCAGGCACAGGTGCGCGTAGCCTGCGTGAGCGCCGCCACCTTCAAGGCCTGCCGGCTGCCGCCGGCCATCCTCAGGGAAATCAGCTGATGAACGGCGATCTGTCGATTCTGCGCCTCATCGTGCAGGCCAGCCCGGTGGTGCAGCTGGTGATGCTGCTGCTGCTGGCAGCCTCGCTGATGTCCTGGTCGATCATCTTTCGTAAACGCATGATGGTACGCCGTGCCCGCAGCGCTGCCGATCGCTTCGAGAACAGTTTCTGGTCGGGCGGCGATCTGTCAGCGCTGTATCGATCCATTGAATCGCGCGGCGGCGCCACCGGCATGGAAAGCATCTTTGAATTTGGCTTTCGCGAGTTCGCGCGCATGCGTCAGCAGGGCGGGCTGGCGGCCGACCTGCTGCTCGAGGGATCGCGGCGCGCGATGCGGGTGGCGCAGCTCAAGGAAATCGAGCGCCTCGAGCACAATCTGGCCACCCTGGCGACGGTCGGCTCGACCAGTCCCTATGTGGGTCTGTTCGGCACGGTCTGGGGCATCATGAGTGCCTTCACTTCGCTCAGCAACGTCCAGCAGGCCACCTTGGCCTCGGTGGCGCCGGGCATCGCCGAGGCACTGGTGGCCACCGCCTTTGGCCTGTTTGCGGCCATTCCAGCGGTGATTGCCTACAACCGCTATGCCGACCAGGTCAGTCGCCTGGAATTGCGCTACGACGCTTTCATGGAAGAGTTTTCGACCATCCTGCAGCGCCATGCCGCGCGCGGTGCGGGTAGTCAGGCCACTTCGTGATGGCGGCTCCAGGGCGCAGCAGACGCCGGCTCATGGGCGAGATCAACGTCGTGCCCTATATCGACGTCATGCTGGTGCTGCTGATCATTTTCATGATTACCGCACCGCTGCTGACCCAGGGCATCAAGGTTGATCTGCCCAAGGCCGGTGCGGAACCAATCGATGCGCGGGCAGTCAACAATATTGAGCCTCTGGTGCTCTCGGTCGATGCGCGCGGGCGGTTCTATCTGAATCTGGGCGCGAGTCCGCAGCAGGCCATTGATGATGCGACGGCGCTGGCCCGCGCCACCGCAGCGTTGCGCCGGGCGCCGCAGCGCGTGGTGCTCGTCAAGGGAGATCGCGCCGTTGACTACGGGCGCATCGTCGCAGCCATGGTGATGTTGCAGCAGGCCGGCGCGAGCAAGCTTGGTTTTCTGACCGAACCGTTGGCGCCGCCGGCTACCCAGCGCGAACCATGAGGGCGCCACGTATGAGGACGCGCAGCCCATGAGGAACTGCCAAGGGTGAGCGAGGCGCGCCGCGATCGATGGCTATCGGTGCTGCTCTCGGTACTGGTGCATGCTGCCATCGTTGGCCTGTTGGGCTTTGGCTGGTGGCATTTTCGCAAGCCTGTGACGGCGCCGCAGCAGCTGGCCATTGAAGCGACCGTGGTGGTGGATACTGCGACGTCCGCGGCCGCGGCCGTGGCGGCGGCGCCGGCGGCTGCGCCGGCGCCCGTACCGGCTCCAGCGC
>JBAVRE010000040.1:0-4738 GCA_049694695.1 Steroidobacteraceae bacterium
GCCACACCGCACCAGCCGATCACCAGACCCTGGATCATGAAGACACGCAGTATCGTGCCGGGCGCGGCGCCAAGCGTGCGCAGGATGGCGATGTCGGTGCGCTTGTCGGTCACCACCATCACCAGCATGGCGACGATGTTGAACGCCGCCACGGCGACGATCAGCAGCAGGATCAGCGCCATCATGGTCTTTTCAATGCGAATGGCGCGAAAGTAACTGGCGTGATCCTGGGTCCAGTCACGCACCAGCGCGCCGGAGCCCACCGCACGGCGCACTGCCGGCATGTACTCCGGCGCCCTGAGGGCATCGTCAAATCGCAGCCGCAGACCACTCGCCCCCTCGGCCTGCGGCGCAAAGGCCTGCACGTCAGCCAGCGCGGCCAACGCCAGCGTGGAATCGTGATCCTGTATGCCCGCTTCGAAGATGCCGGCCAGCGTGAACACCCGCAGTCGCGGCTCTGGCGGCGCGTTGGCGCTGGCCACGGGTACCAGGATGGTGACCTGATCGCCGATGCCGACCCCCAGCTGCTCGGCGAGCGCCGCTCCCATGATGAGCGCCTGCGAGCCGGCAGTGAGTGCGGCGTAATGGCCCGCCACCATGAGCGATTCGATATCCGTCACCTGATGCTCGGCGGCCGCGTCGATGCCACGCAGGGTCAGCGGCAGCATGTCTGGCCGGTGCACGATTAACGCCTGCAGATCCATATAGGGCGCAACCCCCGCCACCCCCGGCAGAGCACGCAAACGCCCCGCCAGCGCCACATTGTCGACCCGCTCGGCGGCGCCACTGGCCGCCACCCGGGCATGAGCGCTCAGGGCCAGCAGGCGATCGCGCAACTCGCCTTCAAAGCCGTTCATCACCGACAGCACCACGATGAGTGCGGCCACGCCCACGGCGACGCCAGCCAGCGACACCCAGGTGATGAAGGAGACAAAGAACTTGTGCTGGCGGGCGCGCACGTAGCGCAGGCCGACAAACAGGGACAGGGGTTGAAACATGCGGCGGCGATTAAAACATGAGCTTGCTGTGGACGGAAATCACAGTTCCGCAACCGGGCGGCTGGCGGCATGGGGAGGCTGCGCGGCGGCGGTGTTATGATCTGCCGGTGGCGGCAGCGGGCCGCCCGTATCAATCAGTGGAGGCAGGCCGTGAAGTTACCCCTGTTGAGCCTGTCGCTGGCCCTGGCCGGCTGCTGGAGCGTGCTGGCACGGGCCGAGACCATCGTGGTCGACGATCAGGTGATGGTGCGCGCATCTTCAGTCGCGCGCCCGGCACGCGGCCTGACCATGAGTGCCGTCGAAGCGCAGTTCGGCGCGCCCGCCAATCGCTCGGCCGCCGTCGGCGTGCCGCCGATCACGCGCTGGGACTATGCTGGCTTCGTGGTCTACTTTGAACACGAACGCGTCATCGACGCGGTGGCCATCGCTCCCTGAGCGTGTGCCGCGGCTGACGCGGCGGCCCAGTCGCACTTGTAATCGTGTATTGGCACGCTAAGCTCGCGCGCCGTCCCAGATACCCGATTGCATGGCCAACCTGATTCAACCCGAGCTGCCCGCCCAGGGCGCCTGCCAGCTGCACTGGCACGCGCTGCACGCTGGCGCGCGCGCCCTGGCGCTGGTCGAGGCCGTGGCGGCCGACTCGCGCCCCTGGGCGGTGGTCGCGGCCGATGCACGCGAGCTGGAGCAGCTGGCGGCGGAGCTGCGTTTCTACGGCGGCCCGGAACTTGAAATTCTCAACCTCCCCGACTGGGAGATCCTGCCCTACGACCAGTTCTCGCCGCATGCGGACATCGTCTCCGAGCGGCTGCGCACGCTGGAGCGATTGCAGGGATTCCGGCGCGGCATCCTGCTGCTGACCGCCGAGAGCCTGCTCACACGCCTGCCGCCGGTCAGTTACATCCACGCACACAGTTTTGATCTCAAGCGCGGGGCGAAACTGTCGATCGAACCCCTGCGCCAGCGCCTGGTCGCGGCGGGCTATGCGGCGGTCAGCCAGGTGCGCGGCCCCGGGGAATTTGCGCTGCGCGGCTCGCTGTTCGATGTCTGGCCGATGGGCACCGAGCTGCCAGTGCGCGTCGACCTGCTGGATGATCGGATTGATTCGCTGCGGCGCTTCGATGCCGAATCGCAGCGTTCGCTCAATGCAATCGAGGCGCTGCGCCTGTTGCCGGCACGTGAGTTGCCGCTGGATGCGGCAGCAGTGCGTGATTTCAGGCGGCGCTTTCGACTGCGCGTCCCGGGTGATGTCGCGCGCATGAGCGTTTATCGCGGGGTCAGCGAAGGTCTCGCGCCCCCGGGCATCGAGTTTTACCTGCCGCTGTTCTTCGAGGCCACCGCCAATCTGTTCGACTATCTGCCCGCCGATCTGGTGCTGGCCACGGATCTGGATCTCGAAGCCGCGCTACACGGCGCATGGAGCGCAATCGGCGCGCGCTATGAAGAGCATCGCCACGACATCGAGCGTCCGTTACTGCCGCCGGCAGAGGCTTTTGTCAGCGCCACTGAACTGGCGGCGCAACTGGCCGGTCATCCGCGGGTACAGATCGAGCGCTTCGGTGCTGTGGAGGCCGTCAGCGCAGCGCTCAGCGACGCGCCACCGGGCGCCAGCCTGCTGCCACGCGGCTTTCGGCTCGATGCGCGCGCCACGCAGCCGTTGGTGCCACTGATCGAGTTCCTCGATGACTATCCCGGCCGCGTGCTGATCGCCGCGGACTCTCCCGGGAGGCGCGAGGTCATCAGCCAGATGCTCGGCGCACATGGGCGCTCGCCGCGCGCCGTAGCCGACTGGCCGCAGTTTGCCAATGGCGATGCCCGTCTGGCGATTACCCTGGCCGGCGAAATCGGCGGCCTGCAACTGCGCGATCCGGCACTGCTGCTGTTGACCGAATCGCAGCTGTTCGGCAATCGTGCCCGCCAGGAACGGCGCCGCCGGCGCAGCGCCGCCGACCCGGCCACGATTCTGCGCAATCTGCAGAGTCTGGAGCCCGGCTCACCGGTGGTGCACGAAACCTATGGTGTCGGTCGCTATCTCGGACTCGAAGTGATGGAAATCGGCGGCGACGTCGGCGAGTTCCTGACCCTCGAGTATCGCGATGGTGATCGCGTCTATGTGCCGGTGCATGCCCTGCACCTGGTCAATCGCTACACTGGTGGCAGCCCCGAGGCCGCGCCGCTGCATAAGCTGGGCACCGATCAGTGGGCCAAGGTGCGCCGGCGCGCGGCCGAGGCGGTCCGCGATGTCGCCGCCGAGCTGCTCGATCTGTACGCACGACGCCAGGCGCAGGTGGCGCCGGTGCTACAGGCCGGTGAGCTGGAATACCAGACCTTTGCCAATGCCTTCCCCTTCGAAGAAACGGCGGATCAGGCCGAAGCGATTGCCAAAGTCAAAGAGGACATTGGCCGACCCACGCCCATGGATCGCATCGTCTGCGGCGATGTGGGCTTTGGCAAGACCGAGGTGGCGATGCGCGCTGCGTTCATCGCGGTGCAGTCCGGCCACCAGGTGATCGTGCTGGTGCCCACTACGCTGCTGGCCGAGCAGCATCTGCAGAATTTCCGCGATCGCTTCGCCGACTGGCCGGTGCGCATCGAAGCGCTGTCACGCTTTCGTTCCGGCAAGGAGAGCAGCGCGGTGCTGGCAGGCTTTGCCGGCGGTCAGGTCGATATCCTGGTGGCGACCCATCGCCTGCTGCACGCCGACGCACACGCCAGGAATATGGGCCTGCTGATCATCGACGAGGAGCACCGCTTCGGGGTGCGTGACAAGGAGCGCCTGAAAACCTGGCGCGCCGCCGTGCACGTACTGACGCTCACGGCGACGCCGATTCCGCGTACCCTGAACATGGCGCTCGGCGGCCTGCGCGAACTGTCGCTCATCAGCACGCCGCCCGCGGCGCGGCTGGCGATCAAGACCTCGGTGTGCGAATGGCACGGTCCGACGGTGCGCGAGGCGGCGCTGCGCGAGCTGCGGCGCGGTGGCCAGATCTACCTGGTGCACAATGAGATCCAGGGCATCGACAAACTGGCGGCGGAATTTTCCGCGCTGGTGCCCGAAGCGCAGGTACGCGTCGGCCATGGGCAGATGCGCGAGCGCGATCTTGAACAGCTGATGGTCGATTTCCACCATCGGCGCTTCAACGTGCTGGTGTGCACGACCATCATCGAAAGCGGCATCGACGTGCCGACCGCCAATACCATTCTCATCAACCGCGCCGATCGACTGGGGCTCGCGCAGCTGCACCAGCTGCGCGGCCGCGTTGGCCGCTCGCATCATCGTGCCTACGCCTATCTGATCGTACCCTCGCGGCGCGGCCTGAGCGGCGATGCCGCCAAGCGACTCGAGGCGATCGAAGCGATGGAAGAGCTGGGCGCGGGCTTCCTGCTCGCCACCCATGATCTGGAAATCCGCGGTGCTGGTGAGTTTCTCGGTGAACAGCAGAGTGGCGAGCTCTCGGAGGTGGGCCTGAGCATGTACCTCGATCTGCTCGAGCAGGCGGTCGCTGCCATGCGCGCAGGAAAAACTCCGGCGCTCGAGCGACCGCTGGCCGCGGTCAGCGAAGTGGAACTGCATGTGCCGGCATTGCTGCCTGAGGAATTCGTGCCCGACGTGCAGCTGCGCCTCGCGCTCTATCAGCGCCTGGGTGCGGCCTCAGCGAGCGAGCTCGCCGACATGAACGGTGAGCTGCTCGATCGCTTCGGCCCCTTGCCGGCGCCGGCCGACAATCTGCTCAGGGTCGCCG
>JBAVRE010000041.1:0-2083 GCA_049694695.1 Steroidobacteraceae bacterium
CATGACGCTCATTCTACGGCACGATCCAGTCGGAGAGGGGCGACAACTCCCCCTGCTCCCCGACCTTCACGATGTAGCTGCCCTTGGACGCGTAGCGCTGGCCCGGGCCCAGGCTCAGGTGCGGATAGATGGAGAGTTCAAGTGAATTCCCGAGCCGGTGCTCCATCCGCTCAATCAGGAACTCGCGCGAATAGGTGTCCTTGCTGTGCGAGACCATCATTCCCATGACCGTTGCGGCCAGGTAGGCGTTCAGCTGCACGCGTTCGTCAGTCAAGGCGATGCCGTTGCTTTGCAGCCAGCGCTTGACGACCTCGAGTCGCGCCGCTCGTACCGAAGGCAGATCTTGTGGATAGATAAGCCGCAGACGACCTGCGGCGTCGGGTGCAATGCCGGTAGGCGCGCCAGCGATGAGGCCCGATGACAGGTACACGGCCTTGAGCGAGGAGGCCGTCGCCGTCAGCGCCTGAGCGTGTGCCAGGTCTTCGGGGCGTAACCACAAGATCAGGGTTTTGCCAGATGCTTCCTGCGCCAGCTGCTGCCAGTACGCGGCGCCGGGTGAGGCCGTGAGTTCGCGCTCTTCCAGAGCGCCCTTCCCCGCAGCCCACGCCTTGCGGAATGCCGCCGCGGCCGTGGTGCTCGCCTCGTCGCGACGGTAGACCTGCAACACTGGCCCACTCTCACCCGAGTCATGCAGGTACTTGGCCAGCGCCTGCGCCTCGAGCGTCATGCCCTGGGAAAGGTAAACGGTATAGAAATCGGGCCCGTCCACCACCGGCACATCGACTTGCGGAAAGAGGCAGGGCACCTCGAAGCGTTCGCTGAATTCGTGAATAGGACGCCAACTCGCCTTGCCCAGGCCACTGACCATCGCGAACACGCTCTGCTGCTGGTTGTAGGCCTCGAGCTGCGCACCCCAGCTGTTGCTCGGGCCGTTCAGATCCCAGACGTGCAGCACCCATTCGCGGTAGGTGCGCCCCAGGCGTACCTGGCCTGCCTGTTCGCGGCGCACTTCCGAACGCAGACCCCGATTGCGGTCCTCAAAGTACTTCTGCAACAACTCGACCACCGCGCGTCGTTGAGCGGCGTCCGTGCCCGGCTGCATGACAGTCGCGAAATGCACCGCGTCCTCGGTCACGCCCGGTGAGGCCGCCACCGACAATGTCTTGAGATAGGCGGTGAGTGACTTGAGCGCGCCCGCATCGAGTGCGTAGCGCGGCATGGTCGCATCCATGGGGCGTCCGGCCACATCGATGCCTTCTTCAATCGCGCGCGCCACAGAGGCGTCGTCGTAAGCCGGCCGCGGGCGATTGCCGGCAAACTGGGCCGTGCGGGCCGCGCGCAGTGCCTGCGCCTTGGCGCGGGCCGCCTCGGCGGCGGACTGGCCGGAATTTGTGGCCCCTGGTGGATTGGCAAGAGGCGCTGCGGCCATCGGCGCTCCAACGCCCGCAGCACCTGGCAGAGTCGGTGCGACCCGATCGCCGAAAAGTGCCGGCCCGGTGACGGCGCGCACCTCAATGGGACCTTCGCTGGAGCCGTAGCCGCTGCGGCGGTGGCAGGTGGTACAGGCGGCTTCTGCACCCTTGAGGATCACGCCCGCCTGGCCGACGCCGCGCAGCGCCTGGCCTGTGGGAAGAATGCCCTCGCGGTAGATGCGCCGTCCGATCGCGAGTGGATCGGCGCCCGCCGCGCCGCCCGATTCAGCCGCCCCCGCGAAACAGGGAAGGCCAGCGAGAACCACCAGCAGTAGCGCCGCGAGCCGCTGCACGCAATGGCCTCGCTACTGCACCGTGACCGTTACCGTCGCGATGTTCGAGCTCGCCCCGAGCGTGTCCTTCACGGTGTATTTGAAGGTCTCCACGCCGCGGTAGCCTCGCCTCGGCGTGTAGGACACCGTGCCGTTTGTGTTGACCTTCACGGTGCCGCCCTTGTTCGGTGCGCTGCTGATGCTCACGCTCGCGGGGTTGAGGTTGCCATCGGCATCGCTGTCGTTGGCGAGCACCGTGTAGATCCGCGCCGTGTAGATCGAGCTCGCGCGGTAAGGGGCGGTGAACGCATCGTTGACCGCCACCGGCGCATGTTTGGC
>JBAVRE010000042.1:0-9152 GCA_049694695.1 Steroidobacteraceae bacterium
AAGTGGATGTATAGGGTCTGACGCCTGCCCGGTGCCGGAAGGTTAATTGATGGGGTCAGCCGCAAGGCGAAGCTCCTGATCGAAGCCCCGGTAAACGGCGGCCGTAACTATAACGGTCCTAAGGTAGCGAAATTCCTTGTCGGGTAAGTTCCGACCTGCACGAATGGCGTAACGCTGGCCACACTGTCTCGACCAGAGGCTCAGTGAAGTTGAAATCGCTGTGAAGATGCGGCGTAGCTGCGGAAAGACGGAAAGACCCCGTGAACCTTTACTACAGCTTTGCACTGAACTTTGACCTTGTTTGTGTAGGATAGGTGGGACCCTTTGAAGTGGGGGCGCTAGCTCTCATGGAGGGAACGTTGAAATACCACCCTGATAAGTTCGGAGTTCTAACCTTGGCCCGTCATCCGGGTCGGGGACACTGTATGGTGGGTAGTTTGACTGGGGCGGTCTCCTCCCAAAGAGTAACGGAGGAGTGCAAAGGTACGCTCAGCGCGGTCGGTCATCGCGCACAGAGTGCAATGGCACAAGCGTGCTTAACTGCGAGACGTACATGTCGAGCAGGTGCGAAAGCAGGTCATAGTGATCCGGTGGTTCTGTATGGAAGGGCCATCGCTCAACGGATAAAAGGTACTCCGGGGATAACAGGCTTATTCCTCCCAAGAGTCCACATCGACGGAGGAGTTTGGCACCTCGATGTCGGCTCATCACATCCTGGGGCTGTAGCAGGTCCCAAGGGTTCGGCTGTTCGCCGATTAAAGTGGTACGCGAGCTGGGTTCAAAACGTCGTGAGACAGTTTGGTCCCTATCTTCCGTAGCCGTTGGAGATTTGAGGGTGAGCTGTCCTTAGTACGAGAGGACCGGGATGGACGCACCACTGGTGTTCCGGTTGTCACGATAGTGGCACTGCCGGGTAGCTATGTGCGGACGGGATAACCGCTGAAAGCATCTAAGCGGGAAGCCCCCCCCAAGACTAGATCTCCCTGGGAACTCGATTCCCCTAAAGGGCCCACGTAGACTACGTGGTTGATAGGCCGGGTGTGTAAGGTCAGTAATGACTTCAGCTAACCGGTACTAATTGCCCGTGAGACTTGACCATATAACCTCAAGCGGTTTGGCCCCATGCGATGAGCGTGTGCCAGAAGCGCGAGGCAGATCGATGCAATGATGGAGCGATTATTCACGTTATCGAACGCGACCAGCATCTATCGAAAAGAATCTTCCGGTTTTGCCTGGCGGCCATAGCGAGCAGGAACCACCCGATCCCATTTCGAACTCGGAAGTGAAAATGCTCTGCGCCGATGGTAGTGTGGCAGTTGCCATGCCAGAGTAGGTCACTGCCAGGCTCTCATACAGGGAAAGGCCCCGACGCTTCACGGCGTCGGGGCTTTTTTCTTTGCATCCGCTGCCAGCAGGAAGCGGATCAGCTGCTATCGCAAGCAGACAAAGCCGACGTCGATAATGTCCCCAACGGGGAGCAGACGCTGAGAACTGTCGCGTGCATCCAATTGAACGACAGGAAAACCGTTATTGGCCGCTTCAAATGAAGACGATACCTGCGCCACCATGCTAGCCGGCGACCCGCTGCCGGAGAAGATCGAGGTGTAGCAGATGTAGGCTGTGCCCCACGAGAGGTTATCGTCTGGTGTCACGTGAATGCGACATTCCTCGTCATTTCCGGTCCACTGGCCCGTCATCGTGCCACCACGTTGAAAGGGGACCTCGCAGGTCTCGGTAAATGGCGCGTCGGTCGTCTTGGTGATGCGCAGTTGACCCCAGAACGCTGCGCTGATACCTGCGGTCAAACCGGCTGGGCCTTGCGGGCCTGTTGGGCCGGCTGGACCGGCCGGGCCGGCAGTATCCCAGTTCAAAGGACTCTCGAGCCTTGTACAGGTGGTGGACTGGCTGACCAGCCTGATGGTCCCGGTAGCCCGGAGCATGCAGGCGTAGATCGTGGATGCCCGGGCCGTGTCCGGTACGCCCAGACCCGCCACCAGGACCGTAAGCACTGCGCCAAGGACGACTTTCGTATTCATGTCTACTTCTCCCAATTTCGATTAGAACCAGCTGAATTCCGCCGGCTTATATAGAGGCGCAATCCGGCCGTGCCGAGGCTCACGGCTTTGCAATTATCCAAACCAATGCTAGCGGGAGGGTTGTCGGGCCAGCGACACAGGTGGGTCAGAGCAGCGTTGCCGATTACGCTGCAGTTGGTGAATCTGCTCCGCGATGACGGGGTCCGCCGCGGAGTGGCGCAGTACCTGCTGCAACGCCGGCAGTGCCTGCCCAAACCAGATTCGCGCTTCACGACAGTGCTCGCGCTGCTGATGAGAGGTGCCGTTGCCCAATGATGCGGCCCGCACGTGCACCTCGCCCAGCCAGTATAGGTCGCTGGCCGCGATCGGGTCCGCGACCCCTGTCGGCCCGGCATTGTCAGTTAAAGTTCGCAGGGCGGTTAGCGACAGTTGCAGCTGTTCGATAGCTTCGACAGTGACGCCTGAGTCCGCCAACATCTCCCCCAAGTCGTGACGCGCTTCCGCCACATCGTGGCGATAAAGAGGACTGACTGGATCGGCCCGCGCGAGCTGTTCGAAGCTGGCCAGTGCTTCACGGTCAAGCGCAATGGCTTCACGCTGTCGACCCAGTTGTTTCAACACTGAGCCGATCGTAAATTTGTCGTAGGCCACCAGGCGCTGGTAGTCGGCATTGTTAGGCTCTGCGGCCAGGAGCTGCTGCTTTACGGCTAGTGCCTTCTGGTACAGCGCCAGGGCTTGCTGCAGACCAATGGTATCTGCGTCTTGGAGTTCCGCAGCGCGACTGTAGCTGAGGCCGAGGATGCGGTGGACGTAATGGTCCTGCGGGCGCTCGATTGCCAGTTGCTCCAGTAATTCCGCGCCCAGACCCACATTTCGCAGACCCTGAGGCAGATCGCCGCCCAGGGTGGCCTGCTTGTAGCCGTGATCCATTCGATAAACGGCGTACAGCGTACGGTTGGCGATCGACTTCGGGTCTGCCTCATAGACCGCCGTTGCGGTGGCCATCTGTTTGCCCGAGTATTCCATGGCGCCGGCCAAATCGCCCTTGGCGGCGAGCAGGTCACTGAGCTTGCCATAACTCTTAACGAGGTCCCTGCGCAGATCAAGGTTGCCCGGCTCGGCCGCCACGAGGAGCTCACCCAATTCGCGTGCCTTTCTGTAGCTGAGTTCGGCGCCAGCCACGTCGCCCAGGTTCGCCTGGCGGGGTTGGCCCTGCACGTCGCCGATCTTCTGATAGGCAACCACCAAGTCGCGCAGCAACAGAGTATCGTTCCGGCTCTCGGCGCTAATGCTGTCCAGATACTCGATCGCGCGCGTGACCAGAAGCTTGCGCGCCAGCGTGGCGCCGGGCAGATCCTTGATGGAGTCATGAACCTCAAAGAGCATGGAATCGGCCAGCTTGCGCAGATCATTGAATCGTCGGTCCGCAAGCGAGCGCTGTTGCCGGGCAACTTCCGCCTGATGGTTGGCAAGCTGTGTTTCGCGCATCGCCACCGCGAGGCCCGCCATGACTGCGATCAAGGCTGCCGCCGTAGCGATCGTACCGGCCCAGTGACGGCGCACAAATTTACTGGTCCGGTAGTGCCAGGAGCCGCGAGTCGCAGTCACTGGCAATCCTGAGCTGAGCCGGCGCAGATCTTCTGCGAACCGTTCCACCGAAGAGTAGCGGTGCTCGGGTTCCTTGTGCAGCGCCTGCAGAACTATGTTGTCCAGATCGCCGCGCAGCTGACTGCGCAGCCTGGCGCGCGTGGCACCGCGCCGGCAGCAGTGTTCCTCGGGCTGGTCGATTGCGGCCGCGCTTGGGCGTACCGGAACAGTTTCGCAGATCAAGCGCGCGAGTTCGTGCGGCGCCACGGCCTTGCTGGAATGCGGCAGCTGACCCACGAGCAACTCATAGAGCACTACGCCCAATGAGTACACATCGGTAGCAGTCGTGATGGCTGTGCCGCGCAGCTGTTCCGGGCTCGCATACTCGAGTGTCATGGGGTGCAATTGCGTGGCTTGCGCTGGCGCCCCGTCATGGTGAATCGAGGCGATGCCGAAATCGATGAGTTTCGGCACGCCCTGGTTGGTAACCAGAATGTTGTTTGGCTTTAAATCACGGTGAATGACCAGGCGCTGGTGCGCGTATTGCACGGCTTCGCACACGCGCCCAAACAGTCCCAAGCGCGCAGCAATGGTGAGCTGGTGCTGATCGCAATACTCGCCGATGGGCACACCTTCGATGAGTTCCTCAACCAGATAGGGGACGCCGCTTTCAGTGGTGCCGCCATCGTAAAGACGGGCAATATAGGGATGCTCAAGCGAGGCCAGAATCTGCCGTTCCTGCCGGAAACGTTCCTGGGCGAACGGCGCATTCCACCCAAACCGCACCATTTTGATCGCGACCTGTTGGTCGTACTGGCCATCAGCGCGCACGGCACGGTAGACCTCGCCCATGCCGCCGCGGCCGATTTCTTCGAGAAATTCGTAGACGCCGAGCCGGCGTCCGGCGAGCTGCAGCGGTGGCAGCGTGGCAAAGCACTCTGCCATCAGTTGTGGAGGCGGCGCCCGCAGGAAATCACCCGCCGAATCGTGGCTGCGCAGTAGCGCTTCGATCTCTACGCGCAACTCTCGATCACCGGCGCAGGCGTTGTCGAGCCGGGCGACGCGAGCGGCCGCGCCCAGCGGCATGGCTGCCTCCAGAATCTCGCACAGCCGCTGCCAGCGCGTCGCGTTCACTCGGCGCCTCGAGTCAATTCGCGATGCAACCAGGCGCGTGCCACCGTCCAATCACGTTTGACCGTTGACACGGAAATCTGCAGCACCGAGGAAGCCTCTTCATTGGACAGCCCGCCAAAAAATTTCAGCTCAACTACCCGGCCTTGCTGCGGGTCGAGCTGCGCAAGTGCGGACAAGGCCTCGTCCAGTGCAATCAGATTGCCATCCAGCGGCACGGCCTCGCCGTCCGCATGATCGAGCGATACGCGCACGGCATCGCCGCCGCGCTTGAGTGCCCGACGGGAGCGTGCATGGTCGACCAATATCTGGCGCATGACTTGCGCCGCTACCGCAAAGAAGTGCGCGCGATTCTGCCACTCGGGCAACTCCTGCTGCACCATGCGGGAGTAAGCCTCGTTCACAAGCGCCGTACTCTGCAGAGTGTGGCCGGCGCGCTCACCATTGAGGTAGCGCGCGGCAATGAGGCGCAGCTCCTGATAAACGAGCGGCACCAGCTGGTCAAAAGCATCGCGATCGCCGTCACGCCAGCGCGCAAGCAACTGAGTGACAGGATTGCGCAGAGCCTCAGCCATACATCGACGCTGCCTGTGAATGCTAATACTCGGGCTGAAACTGCTGTTGCGCCAGAGGTTCGCGGGTAGGAACTATAAACTGCGCTTCCGAGTTCAGTCCACCTCTGTAAATTGCGAATCCTTCGACCGACTTGAGTGGATTATGACCAACCAGCAACGCGCTCATCGACCATGTAAATGTAGTAGCGGACCGACTTACCTTCCTTGCTCAGCTGCAAGGCGATGTCGGCGATGAGGGCGCTCGTGGAAACGAACAAGAAGTCCTTGGGGGTCATTGGCTGCTTTCATGGATCCCGTTTGGCGACGCCGAAGTCGAGCAGCTGCACCTGCCCATCCTGCGTAACCAGAATATTCGCGGGCTTGAGATCGCGATGCACGACCGACATTCCGTGTGCATAGGCCACCGCAGGGGCCGCCTGCAGGAACGGCTTGAGGCGTTCGCGCACCGGCAGCCTGCGGCTGGTGCAAAACTGGTCGATGGCTTCACCCGCGACGTACTCCAATGCCTGGTAGGGTTGCCCGCTGCCGGTGACACCCGCGTCATAAAGTGTATTGATATGCGGGTGATTCAGCGCGGCCAGAATCTCGCGCTCGCGAGCCATCCGTTCGGCAAGGGCTTACCATCTGGCGCTGTCGTAGGTGATATGCGGCAGCTTCAGAGCCACCGGTCACTTCATCAAGCCGTCGGTGCGCTCGGCCAGCCACACCGAACCCATGCCGCCGCTGCCAATCTGCCGCAGCAGGCGGTAGGGACCGATGATTTCGCCTGTGCTGCTCGAACTCTGCCCCTGGGCCAACGCCTGCTCGTCGATCCTGGGGAGCGAGCGGAGAAAATCATCGGTCTCCACCCGGGCCTGTGCCAGCAGAATACGTAACTGCGATTTGAGATCAGCGTGAATGCCATCAAGGGAGTTCAGCCAGTCGTCACGCTGCTCTACCGGCAGGTCGAGTGCTGTGTCCAACAGGCCGCTTAATTCCGACCAGACGTCTGGGTCAATATTTAGCGGCATCGGGTCAGGTTCCTCGGCCAGTTACGCATTGCTCAGCTAGCTGGGTGCCTGCGCCAGAATCTTATGAGCGCGCGCCAATGTGGCCCGACCCTGCGTGCGCAAGCCGACTGACAGCTGCGCTCGACCGAGCCACGAGGCGGCTTCGCCAGCACCGTGATTGACCGGATCAAAGTTGTTCCAAAACGCGTCTGCTTCGTGCGCGGCCTTCAGCGCTTCGGCTGCTCGACCCTGCGCCAGTCGCAGCTTCGCCAGGCTCACCAGGGATACGGCACGTACTGGTGTTGCGACGTGTCCGCACTCATCCAGCAGCGCCAGTGCCCGCAACAGACTACGCTCCGCCCCCCCACGATCAGCCGCATCAAACTGCGCCGCGCCGAGCTCTGCCAATACTTCGGCATGATCTGCTGCGTTGCGCGTGGCCGACGTCATTTCCAGCGCCTTTGACTCAAGCACAATCGCCGCGCGCGCATCACCCGACAGGCGTGCGATGATGGCACGTACATGCCAAGGCTGATGTGTCGCGCGAAGCTTGGCACGCTCAGCATCGGCGATAGCGCCATCCGCGATTGTCGTGGCCTTGCTCAGCGCTCCGGTCCATGCGAGCGCGAGCGCATAGTCGGCGCGCGCTTCAAGCGTATGAAGATTATCAGGGCCCATCAGGTCGCTGATATCCTGCTGCAATCCCGTCAGTATGGGTAGGGCGTCCGCTGCGCGCCGGCCCAGCAGCAGAGCATGCGCGTAGACGTCGCGCGTCGCTATACTCTCAAATGATTTGTCGTCGACCGCCGGTACGCGGATAGCCACGGCGCGCGCGGCAGAATCGATCCCGGAACGAATCCGACCTGCGCGTAGCTGCAGGCCCGCAGCATTCTGCAGATACAGGCCCACCTCGACGCTCTGGGCGCCATGCAGCGCACTCGCGTTGCGCACCACCGCCTCGAGCTCGTCGGCGGCACGGCCGTACTGGCCTTTGGCGCCGAGCGCCTTGGCATAGGCGACGCGTGCGTCAATCAATAACAGGTCCTGACTGTGGGACCCGACCACTCGCTGCGCCAACTGTACAGCTTGTTGCGATGCCGTCAGTGCTGCGTCCGGGTCGTCGGCCATGTGTAACGCCACGCCCAGAGCTGTAAGTGCGGTGACATTCAAAGGGTCGCCAGGCGGCAGCAAGCGGCGGCCGGCAGCAACCGCTTCGCGCGCGGCATCAAGTGCCGCGCCATAGTCGACTGCATCAACTGCTATGGCTGATTTTACTGCAAGGGCATTAACGAAGTCGGCCCTGAGGGACTGCTGCGCAGCGCGCAGCGGTACCAACGCCGCTTCAATCAGCGAGCGCGCCTGACCTGCATCACCACGGTAGCGGCGTTGCTCAGCCGCCAGTATTGTGAGGCGCAGCCTGCTTGGATCGTTCACGTTCAGCGATTGCTGCGCGTCGGCGAGCGCATCTGCCGTGAGCCGCTCTGAGAGGGCATCTTCATTGAGCCGGAACAGACTGCGGGCCAGCACGTTGGCGATCTCGCCACGCACGCGAGCATCGCGGATGGGTTTGGCCCGGAACTCACGCTCAGCCTGCATCAGCAAATCTACGGCGGAAAGGGCTTTGCCGCCATTAGAGTATGGATCGGCGTTGACAAACATCGACGTGACGAGTGACTTCACCGCCTCGGCACGATCGCGCTCGGCAGTCGCGACCTGTGTCTGCCAGATGGCGATCCCGGCACCGCCGATTACAACCAATAGCATCAGCAGTGCAGCAGCGACTGCCATTGTGTTGCGCGCCACAAACTTGCGCAGGCGATAGCTGATGCTGTCGGGCTGCGCGAGTACTGGGCGGTCACTCAAAAATCTCGTAACGTCGTCGACAAACGCATTGACCGTTGCATAGCGCTCGGCCGGAACCTTCTTTAGTGCCTTGAGAACGATGGTATCGAGATCACCGCGCAGTGACTTGTGCCACGTAGTATTCGCAGCATTGCTCGGTTGCAGCGGTTCGGCCTGGACGATCGCCTCTTCCAGCGCACCGCGTGATTCGCGACGCAGTTTATACGGTCTCTGGCCGCTCAGGAGTTCATACAGAATCACGCCGAGTGAGTAGACATCCGATGCAATCGTGAGCGGCTCACCGAGAATCTGCTCCGGCGAGGCGTAATCGGGTGTCAGTGCGCGACCGGAAAGCTCGGTGAGCCTGGTTTCGCTCGCTTGCCCCTCGTCCATGAGCTTCGCAATCCCGAAGTCCAGCAGTCGGACCTGGGCGTCGGCGGTAACGAGAATATTTGCCGGCTTCAAATCCCGGTGCAGGGCCAGCTTGGCGTGTGCGTAAGCAACGGCGTTGGCTATCTGCACGAACAGCCCGAGGCGCGACTTCAGATCGACGTGTCGCTCGCGGCAGTATTCATCAATGGGAAGGCCCTCAACGTATTCGATGGCAAGATACGGTTGGCCGTTATCTGCGATGCCAGCGTCGTACAGAGTTGCAATATTGGGATGATTCAGCGTGGCGAGAATGTCACGCTCGCGCGCCAGGCGTTCAACGAGACCTGCGCGTCGTGCGGTGTCGTATGAATAGTGCGGCAGTTTCAGGGCAACCGGGCGCTTCATCAGCCCGTCGGTACGCTCGGCCAGCCACACTGAGCCCATGCCGCCGCTGCCGATTTGTCGGAGCAGGCGATAGGGTCCGATGATTTCCCCCGCGCTGCTCGAGTTCTGCCCGGGTGCCAGCGCCGGCTCGTCGATCCTGGGGAGCGTACGGAGAAAATCCCCGGTCTCTACCCGTGCCTGCGCTAGCAGGGCTCGTAGCTGGGGCTTCAGGGCAT